>CAZIIX010000118.1:0-7530 GCA_964539345.1 uncultured Actinomycetes bacterium
CGGCGAACGCGTGCAGCAGCTTCGCGCCGCGGCGGACCACGCCCTCCCACTCCTGCCCGACCCCGGGCAGGTAGCCGGGCACATCGACCAGCACCAGCAGCGGGATGCCGAACGCGTCGCACAGCCGCACGAAGCGGCTGGCCTTCTCCGCGGACGTGGAATCCAGGCAGCCGCCCAGGCGCAGCGGGTTGTTCGCCACCACGCCGACGCTGCGGCCCGCCAGCCGGCCGAGGCCGATGACGATGTTCGGCGCCCAGCGCGCCTGCAATTCCTCCATCGGGCCGTCCAGCAGCCGGTCGATCAGCGGCTTGACGTTGTAGGCGCGCTGCCGCTCGGCGGGCAGCAGCGTCGCGACCTCCGGATCGTCCGGGATCCCGGAGACGCCGGCGATGCCGGGTCGGGAGAACAGCGATGTGACGTGGCGCGCCCGGGCATATGCGTCCGCCTCCGAGTCGGCGACGATGTGCACCACGCCCGACTTGCGGCCGTGCGTGCCCGGCCCGCCGAGTGCCTCCATGTCGATGTCCTCGCCGGTCACCGAGCGGACCACGTCCGGCCCGGTGACGAACAGCCGCCCCTCCGGGGCCATGATGACGATGTCGGTCAGCGCCGGGCCGTAGGCGGCGCCCCCGGCGGACGGCCCGAGCACCACGGAAATCTGCGGCACCTTCCCGGATGCCCGCACCATGGCCGCGAACATGTTGCCGACGCCGTCCAGCGAGGCGGCGCCCTCCGCCAGCCGGGCCCCACCGCAGTGGAACAGCCCGATGACCGGGATGCGCTCGCGGATGGCGGTGTCGATCGCGTCGACGATGCGCTGGCAGCCCTCCCAGCCCATCGCACCGCCCTGCCGGGTGGCGTCGGTGCAGTACACGATCACCTTGGCGCCGTCGATGCGCCCGCGCACGGCCTCCACGCCCGAGGTATCGGCGGGATGCAGCGGGACCACGGTTCCCTCATCGAGCAGCGCGGCGAGGCGGACCTGCGGTTCCCGCGGGTCGATCTTGCGCGGCCCGAGTTCCTCCGTCGGGGTTGATGCCGCCCCGCTCGGGCGGGCACTATCGTTCCGGGCACCGGATGCGGTGGTGTCCGATGCCGTGGTCGCGGTGGATGCCGTCGTGCTGTCTGCCATGCGCTGATCAGGCTTTCGTGAAGGCGAGGGCCACGTTGTGACCCCCGAAGCCGAAGGAGTCGTTGATCGCGGCGTCGACGTCCACCTGGCGGTTCTGCGTGGCGACGTCCAACTCGATCTCCGGATCCAGGTTGTCCAGGTTGCGGGTGCCCGGGATGACGCCGTCCCGCAGCGTCAGCAGCGTCACGATCGATTCGACCGCACCGGCCGCGCCCAGCAGGTGCCCGGTCATGGACTTCGTCGCGGTCACCACGGGGTGATCGCCGAGCGCGCGCCGGATGGTCCGGGACTCGGCGATGTCGCCGACCGGGGTCGAGGTCGCGTGCGCGTTGACGTGCCCGATGTCGCCCGCGTCCAGGCCGGCGCTGCGCAGCGCCTTGGTGATCGCCCGCGCACCGCCCTCGCCCTCGGGCTCGCCGGCAGTGATGTGGTAGGCGTCGTTGGACATCCCGGCGCCGGCCAGCACGCCGTAGATGGTCGCGCCGCGTGCCTTGGCGAAGTCCTCCCGTTCGAGCACCAGCACCCCGGCGCCCTCGCCGAGGATGAATCCGTCCCGGTCCTTGTCGAACGGTCGCGACGCGTGTTCGGGGTCCTCGTTGCGGGTCGACATCGCCCGCATCTGGGAGAACCCGGCGACCGGGAGCGGGCAGATGCACGCCTCCGCGCCGCCCGCCAGCGCGACGTCCATGTCACCCTCCTTGATCAACCGGTACGCCCAGGCCAGTGCCTCCGAACCCGAGGCGCAGGCCGCCACCGGCGCATGCACCCCCGCGCGGGCCTTCGCCCACAGCCCGACCGCGGCCGCCGGACCGTTCGGCATCAGCATCGGGACGGTCAGCACCGCGACCTTGCGCAGCCCCTCGGCCTCGAGGATGTCGTCCTGGTTGAGCAGCGTGACGGCGCCGCCGATACCGGTGCCGATCACGGCGCCGAGCCGCTCCGGGTCGATCTCCGGCTCACCGGCGTCCGCCCACGCCTCGCGCGCGGCGATGAGCGCGACCTGCTGGCAGCGGTCGAGGCGGCGGGCCTCCACGCGCGGCAGGATGTCGGTCGGTTCCACCGCGAGGGGGGCATTGATGCGGACCGGCAGGTCGAAACGGTCGACCCACGGCTCGGTGAGCGCGGTGACACCGTTCTTCCCATCGAGCATTGCCTGCCACGTCTCCGGCGCGGTGCCGCCCAACGGGGTGGTGGCACCGATGCCCGTGACCACGACTCTCGGTTCTGTCGACATTTGGCCCGCCTACTTCTGTGTCAAGGGGACTGGTGGGGGTCCGCGGCGCGCTGCGCTGCGTGTCCGCGGTGCTGCCCGGGTGGGCCACCGGCGCGCGGCCGCGGTGGGGCCGGCGCGGTGTGCCGCCGGCCCCACCGGTGCCGGACGGCAGCCGAACGACGTGCTCGGCGCGGCGGACACCGCACCGAGCACGCGGCACGGTCGTTACTGGTTGCGTTCGATGTATCCGACGGCGTCGGACACGGTCTTGAGGTTCGCCAGCTCGTCGTCGGGGATCTTGACTCCGAACTTGTCCTCGGCCTGCACGGCGATCTCCACCATCGACAGCGAGTCGATGTCCAGGTCGTCCGTGAACGACTTCTCCGGCGTGACATCGGAGGCGCTGACTCCCGCCACCTCTTCCACGATGTCGGCGAGGCCGGCGAGAATCTCTTCAGAGCTGCTCACGATGTGGTTCCTTTCGCTTCTGGTAGCCGCCGCGGCCCTGCGCCGGACGGTGACGGGATCACATCCCCGGGGCGATTCTGCCCTACCCGCGGGGATGGTGACCGCTTACGGGCACACAAAGACCTGCCCGGCATACGTGAGCCCGGCGCCGAAGCCGACGGCGAGCACGAGATCGCCGGTGTGCGCCTCACCCGCGGCGCGCATCCGGTCCAGGGCGATGGGGATCGATGCCGATGACGTGTTGCCCGTGGTGACGATGTCCCGGGCGACGCGCATGTCCTCCCGCGCGCCCTCGTTGACGATGCGCTTGGCGATCGCATCCACGATGCGCAGGTTCGCCTGGTGGCACGCCAGGATGTCGATGTCGGTGAGGTCCACGCCGGCCTGCTTGGCGGCGCGCACGGCCACCGGGGCGATGGCGGTGGTGGCCCACCGGAACACCGCCTGGCCCTCCTGGTAGACGTACGAGTCGCGGTCCGGGATGTAGATCGTCTCGGTGAGCCTCTCGTCGCTGCCCCAGGCGATGGGTCCGATGTGTTCGGTGTCCGAGGCGGTGATCACGGCGGCGCCGGCGCCGTCGGCGAAGATGATGGCGTTGGCCCGGTCCTGGGGGTCGATCCAGTTGGTGAGCTGCTCGGAGCCGACCAGCAGGACGTTGCGGGAGTTGCCGGTGCGGATCGCCTGGGACGCGACGGCCAGCCCGTAGCAGAAGCCGGCGCAGGCCGCGTTCACGTCGAACGACCCCGGCGCGTGGATGCCCAGCGCCGATGCGATCCGGGTCGACGCGTGCGGGATGGGCGCCTCCAGCGTGCACGTCGCGGTGATGACGGTATCGATGTCGGCGGCCGTCATCCCTGCGTCATCGAGGGCGGCCCGGCCGGCGATCGCACCCATGGACGACACCGTCTCGGTCGGGGCCGAATAGCGGCGCTCGACGATGCCGACCCGGGATCGGATCCACTCGTCATTGGTGTCGATGGTCTCGGCCAGGTCGTCGTTGGTGACGACGCGCTCGGGGCGGTAGTGCCCCAGACCGGCGATGCGGGTGCCCGCGACGACGGGCGGCGTGGAGATGGTGGCGAATGTCATGAGGTGGGGGCCTTCGCGGTGGGATCGGTGGGGGGAGCGGCGGCCGCGCCGGGTGCGGTGGCACCGGCATGGTCAGCGATGAACGCTGCTGCCTTGTCCAGGTCGTCCGGGGTCTTCAGCGCCAGGGTCGCGGTGCCTCGGAGCTCGCGCTTGACCAGCCCGACGAGGGCCCCGGCGGGCGGGAACTCGATCACCCCGGTCACGCCCAGCGACGCGAGGGTGCCCATGCACCGGTCCCACCGGACGGGGCGGGTGAGCTGACGGACCAGCAGACCGAGGTAGCGTTCGCCCGAGACCACCACGCTGCCATCGGAATTCGTCAGCAGCGGGCGGGTGGGGTCCGCCGGGGTGACGCCGGCCACCGCCTCGGTCAACGCGGTCTCCGCGCCGGCCATGTAGGAGGTGTGGAACGCGCCGGCCACGCTCAGTGGGATCACCCGGGTCGCCCCGCCGGGTGGATCGTCGGGCAGATCGGCGAGTTGCTCGACCCGGCCGGCAGCGACGATCTGGCCGCCGCCGTTGACGTTGGCCCCGACCAGTCCGCGGGTCTCGAGGTCGGCCAGCACCTGCTCCGGGTCCCCGCCGAGGACGGCCGCCATGGAGGTGGCGGTCTCGGCGCAGCAGGCGGCCATGGCCTGGCCGCGGCGGGCCGCGAGCCGCACCGCGGTCATCGGGTCGAGCACGCCGGCGACCGCGGCCGCCGCGAGTTCGCCGACGGAGTGTCCCGCGGTCGGCGCGTCGTCCGGGACGGCGGTGTGCTCGGCGAGCGCCGTGGAGGCCAGCAGCGTGGCCGCGACGACCAGCGGTTGGGTGATCGCGGTGTCCTTGATCTGGTCGGCGTCGGCGGTGCTGCCGAGCGTGGCCAGGTCCAGCCCCGCGGCATCCGACATCTGCCCGGCGAGCTCCGCCAGCCGGGGGTCCTCCAGCCAGGGGGCGAGCATGCCGGGTTTCTGGGATCCCTGTCCGGGTGCAAGCAGCGCGATCACAAGTCCAGCCAACCATGCGGTCGGCCCGGATGCGGACGCGGTCGGGTACCAAGTCCACCCGAGCCGATTGTAGGGACCCTCCAAACAGTCAGGTGGAACCGTCTAGAAGCGCGCGCCGGGGGGCGCGGGTCCGGCCGGGCATTTGGCCGGGTGCGACGGGCTGCGAGCGGGCATGACGTAGCCACTCGCCGCGCTCGTCACTGGGAGGAACCGGTCGGCCCGTCGGGTTCGGCGCCGAGCCGCCCGACCATCAGCGCCATGGTGATCGTGAGCATGTCGCGCGGGTCCCACGGGTCGCGTCCGGTCAGCTCGGCGACGCGGCGCAGCCGATAGCGCATCGTGTTCGGATGGATGAACAGGCTGCGTGCCGCGGGTTCGAGGGCGCCGCCGTGCGCGATATAGGCGTCCAACGTGTCCAGCAGTGGGGCGCCCGGAGCCGCGATCGGCGTGAAGATCCGTTCGCGCAGGTGGCGCACCGCCTGCCGGTCCCCGGCCAGGACGCGTTCGGGCAGCAGGTCGGCCGAGCGGACCGGACGGGGCGCACCGGGCCACAACGCGGCCACCCGATAGCCGGTCAGCGCCTCGGCGGCCGAGCGGCTGGCGCCGGCCAGTCCGGTGTCCTGTGGGCCGCGCACCACCGGCCCGTCGCCGAACAGCGCCGCGATGGACTCGTCGGTCGCCGGGGCGCCGGAGAGCACCACGACCAGGGTGGCGCCGTGCACGGCGGACATCGCCTGTCGCTCGCGCTGCCGCGCCCACTCGGCGACGGTCGCCACCGCCTGGACGCGGGTCATGAGCGGGGCGCGTCCGACCACGACGTGCACCTCGGCCGCCGGATCCCAGTCCAGCGTGGTGGCGCGCGAGGTCAGCGCCTGCGGGTCCTCGCCGCGGACCACGCCGTCGACGACGGCGGCCTCGACGCGTGCGTCCCACGCGCCGCGGGTCTCCGCGGCGGTGGCGTAGACCGCGGCGGCGGCGAAGGCGATCTCCCGGCTGTAGCGCAGCAGTGATTCGCGCAGCGCCGCCTGCTCCTGCTCGTCGGCGGCCAGCGCGGGCAGCTGCTCGTCCGCGACGGTGATGGCGACCCGGACGAGTTCGACGGTGCGGCGCAGCGAGACTGCGCGGATCAGGTCGCGGGGGGCGGTGCCGAAGACCTGTTCGGCGATGCGCACATCGCTGCTGGGGTTCTCCACCCATCCGACGTAGCCGGCGATGCCGGCCTGCGCGACGAGGGTCACCCAGGAGCGTTGGTCGGCGGGCAGCGCGCGGAACCATCCGAGCTGTTCGTCCATGCGGGCCACCGATCGGGTGGCGAGTGCGCCCGCGGCACGCTCGACCGCGCGCAGCGTCGCGGGCGTGTTGGGGGGGGGCTGCGGCACGTTCCACGAATGCCTGGTGAAAGGGCAGGGGGGCCGCCGCCTTGGGCGTCGGCCCCGCTGTGTGCTGCTGGTGGATCAGACCGTTGCGACCCCGGTCGCCTGCGGGCCCTTGTCCGACTGTTCGACCTCGAAGGTGACCTGCTGGCCCTCCTCCAGGGTCCGGTATCCGGAGCCACCGATTGCGCTGTAATGCACGAACACATCACCGGACCCGTCATCGGGGGAGATGAATCCGTAGCCCTTCTCTGCGTTGAACCACTTCACAGTGCCCTGCGCCATGCTTGCTCTCCTCGAGCCGTTGTCCGCGGAGCCTCCTCCACGGGGGTGAAACACCCCGGAGGGGTCACGTCCAACCGGGGGGAAGTGCCTTGCCCCGGATGACACCTGGCCGGCATCAGGAGAAGAGCAACATCGCACGAACACTAACCCGACGATTCATCGCGGCAGAAGACAACCTGCCCATATCGTGATCGTTCCGAGACCAAATGTGGACGTAGACGTGTCTACGACCGCCGGGAGTGACGGAAACGGCCCTATTGGTACTGGTCGGGCCGTTCGAAACGATCACCCGCGGGGCGGTTGCCAATGTCCGACGCGGTGTGGTGCGCTGGTCGCGTCATGTGCGTGGCCCGTGACAGTTTAAGGTGAGCAGCGCCGGAAATTCCGGTGCACGAAGGTGCTGCCCGACCGGAAGGAAGAGATCAACAGTGAGCGACGCGTCGGGGAAGGCCGCTGCGGCGGCATCCCGGCTGGGATTGCAGGCAGGCGACATCGTCGGGGAGATCGGCTATGACGACGATGTCGATGATCGTTTTCGCGAGCAGGTGGAAGCACTCATCGGCAGCGAGCTGCTCGACGATGACGCCGATGACGTGCTCGACGGCGTCCTGCTGTGGTGGCGGGAGGACGATGGTGATCTGACCGACGCGCTCGTCGACGCCATCACGCTGCTCGCCGATGACGGAGCGATCTGGTTGTTGACACCTCGCACCGGCTATGACGGCTACGTCGAGCCGAGCGATATCGCCGACGCGGCACGCACCGCCGGGCTGGCGCAGACCACGAGTGTGCCGCCGGTGGACGACTGGATGCTCGCCAAGCTGTCCCGGGCCCGCTCCTCCGGGCGTCAGCGCGGCTAGCGCCGGTGTGACATTCCCGGTGTCGGCGTGGCAGGCTATCGGGGCACGATAGCCGCGTCCGCGGCGACGCAGGGGCGCGTAGCTCAGCGGGAGAGCACCCGGTTTACACCCGGGCGGTCGGCGG
>CAZIIX010000119.1:0-1430 GCA_964539345.1 uncultured Actinomycetes bacterium
GCGTCGGCCGACTCGATCGTGATGTCGTCGACCTTCGTCACGACGTCGCCGGCCTTCAGCCCGGCCTTCTCCGCCCCGCTGTCCGGGACCACCGAACGGATCTCGGCGCCGGTGGTGATGCCCTTGGCCTGGTTCGCGGCGTCGGTCACGTTGGCGCCGAGCACCGCGTGCGAGGCGTGCCCGGTGTCGATGATCTCCTGGGCGATCCGCTGCGCCTGGTCGATCGGGATGGCGAAGCCCACGCCGATCGAGCCGGCCTGGCCGTTGGAGCCCGCACTGAGCGCGGCGATCGCCGAGTTCACGCCGATCACATAGCCGTTCATGTCCACCAGCGGTCCGCCGGAGTTGCCGGGATTGATCGCGGCGTCGGTCTGGATCGCGTTGAGCACGGTGCCCTGGGAGTCGGCGTTCTCGGCCGAGGAGGTGCGCACCGGCCGGTTGAGTGCGGAGACGATGCCGCTGGTCACCGTGGCGGAGAGGCCGAGCGGCGAGCCGACCGCGACGACCTGTTGCCCCACTTGCACTTTCGCGGAGGTGCCGAGCGTCGCGGCATGCAGTCCGGAGACGCCGCTGACCTTCAGTACTGCGAGGTCATCGGTCGGATCGGTGCCGACGACGCTGGCCGGCGCGGTGGTCCCGTCGTTGAACTGGACGGTCAGCGTCCGCGCGCCCTCGATGACGTGGTTGTTGGTCAGCAGCAGTCCGGACGAGGTCAGCACGATGCCCGAGCCCTCGCTCTCCGCGGAGCCGCCGAGCGCCACGACGCTGACCACCGACGGCAGCACCTTGCGCGCGACCTCCTGGACCGAGCCGGTCGGCGCCGCCGGCTGCGTCTCGTTGGACGCCGGCTGGTTCGAGCTCTGCTGGGTCAGCGTCGGGGTCGCCGCGGAGGAGGTGTCGGACGCGGTGATACTGCTGCCGAGCAGCCCGCCGCCGAACCCCGCGACCAGCGCGAGCACCGCCACTCCGATGATGGCCAGTGCGGTCCGCACCCCGTGCGAACCGGAGCGCTCCTGCGGGGATTCCGACTGCGATGTCGGGTATGACGTGCCCACGGCCGACGCCCCGGAGGCGGGTGGCGCACCGGCGGGTCCGGGCGCAGGGGCGATCCACGGCGGGAGCGTGCCGTGCGGGTGGCCCGCCGCAGTGGCGGGGGGTCCGGCGGCGGCCGGGCCTGCGGAGGACGGGCGCGGCGGTGGCGGCGACCCCGGCACTCCGCCGGTGCCGACGCTCGGGCCGGCGGCCGACCCCGGTGCCGGGTATGACGCAGGTCGCTGCCAGGGGCTGCTCGCCGGTGCCCCCTGGTGCCAGCCGTGCGGAGCGGCGAGGGCCCCGCTGGGCCGAGCCTGCCACGGCCCGGTGCCCTGTGGCTGGTGTCCCTGCGGCGGCTGTGACGGCCGGCCCGGCTCCTGCTGGCCCTGATCCGGCTG
>CAZIIX010000119.1:1530-7460 GCA_964539345.1 uncultured Actinomycetes bacterium
CGCCGGACTGGTGCTGCGCGTCGTCGGGCTGACGCTGCTCGCCGGACCGGTGCTGCTCGTCGGCGGGGTCGATGCCGTCGTTGTTCTCGCTCATGCCACCCACAGTGCAACATCGTCGTGAGGAATACCTGAGAAGAGCACAGTAAAGCCCTCAGGTTCGGTGCTCCCAGGTTCGGTGCGCGCCGGTCACACGAGGGTCAGCCGTCGTCCCCGCCGCCACCGCCGCCGCGGCCACCACCGGGTCCGCCGCCACCGCCGGGACCACCCCCGCCGCCGTTGCCGCCGCCGGGACCACCTCCGTCATCGTCGCCGTCGCCCTCGCCGCTGGGCGGCGCACTCGGCGGGGGCGACTCGGAGGTCGTCGTCTCCACCTCCTCCTTCGGATACAGGTGGACCTCGACGGTCGTCGTCATCGGCACCTCGGTGTTGGCCGCCGGCGACTGCGAGTCCGGGATCACGGTTTCGCCCTTGTCCTCAGGCGGTGTCGCGTCCGGCTCGGTGGAGTACTTGAGCTGCCCGCTCCACCCGGCGTCCTTCAGCGCGGCCTGCGCCTGCTTGAGCGTCATCCCGGACAGGTCCGGCATGGCGATCCGCGGTTCGACGGCGATGGTCGCATTGATCACCGCGTCCTTCGGAACCGCCGCGCCGGCCTTGGGCACCTGCGCGATGATCCGGCCCCACAGTCCGCGGTTGTTGTCGGCCTTCTCGGTCGTGACGAAGAAGTCCTTGCTGCCGGTCCAGCCCACGTCGTCGCTGGTGAGCTTGGTCAGCGCCTCGTCCGGAGTCAGCTTGGACAGGTCGGGCATCTCCATCAGCGAGTTGTCCGAGACGACCAGCGTGATCACGGTGTTGACCGGCACGGTGTCCCCGGGTTTCCGGTCGTCGCCGAGCTCGAGGACCTCGTCCTTGGGCTTGTCGCTGGCCTTCGTCTGGGTGACCGCCTTCAGTGACGCGGCATCCAGCGCGGCCGTCGCATCCTTGGCGGACTTGCCGATCAACGCGTCCTTGTCCGGGACCGTGGTCAGTTCCGCGCCCTGGCTGATGTAGACGGTCACGGTGCTGTTCGGCTCGACGGGCGTGTCCGGTTCGGGGTCCTGCTTGGCGACGCGACCGGCGGCGACCGTCGGCGAGTACATCTTCTGCTCGTCGTAGACCAGCCCGGTCTTGACGACCTCGGTCTGGGCGCGCTGCGGATCGAAGCCCATCACGTTGGGGACCGTGACCTCCTGCACGCCCTCGCCGATGGTCAACGTCACGCCCTGGCCCTGCTCGAGCGGCACGCCCTCGCTGGGATCCTGCTCGATGACCTTGCCCTTGTTCTCCTCCGAGGAGGGTTTGCGCAGCGGCGGCTGATTGACGGTCAGCCCGGCATCGCGGATCGTCACCGTGGCCTCGTCATATGACAGGCCGGTGACCTTCGGCACGGCGATCTTCGGCGGCGGGGGCGGCGCCCCGGTGATCTTCAGCGTGAAGAAGATCGCCGCGGCCAGCAGCGCCAGGCACAGCACACCGATCCCGACGAAACCCCACACCTTGCGGGCGCGGGCGTCGTCGTCGTGCCAGTCGTCGTTGGGCTGCAGGATGCTCGGCGGCGCCATCATCGGCGGCTGGCCCGCGGCCGGTGCGGCGGCGGCCATCAACTCGGTGCGATCGCTGTCGTCCATGACGGGGGTCGCGTGCACCGCCTGCCCGGACAGTGCCCGCACCAGGTCGGAGCGCATCTCGGCCGCGGTCTGGTACCGGTTGAGCGGGTTCTTGTTCAGCGCCTTGAGCACGATCGCGTCGAGCTCCTTCGGCACACCGGTGCGTACCGTGCTCGGCGCCTTCGGGTCCTCCCGCACGTGCTGGTAGGCCACCGCCACCGGCGAGTCGCCGGAGAACGGCGGGGAACCGGTCAGCAGTTCGTAGAGCACGCAGCCGGTGGAGTACACGTCGGAACGGGCGTCGACCGCCTCGCCGCGGGCCTGCTCCGGGGAGAGGTACTGCGCGGTGCCGATGACGGCGGCCGTCGCGGTGACGGTGGCCTGACCGTCGGCCGCGGCCCGCGCGATGCCGAAGTCCATCACCTTGACCGCGCCGGCCCGGGTGAGCATCACGTTGGCCGGTTTGACGTCCCGGTGCACGATGCCGTGCCGGTGCGAGAAGTCCAGCGCGGCGCAGATGTCCGCGACGATCTCCATGGCGCGCTTGGGCGGCAGCGGCCCCTCGCGCTTGAGCAGGTCGCGCAGCGTCTCGCCCTCGACGTACTCCATGACGATGTACGGCACCGGGCCCGTCTCGGTGACGGTCTCCCCGGTGTCGTAGACGGCGACGATCGCCGGATGGTTGAGCGAGGCGGCGTTCTGCGCCTCGCGGCGGAACCGGGTCTGGAACGTGGGTTCGCGGGCGAGGTCGGCGCGCAACACCTTGATGGCGACATCGCGGCCCAGGCGCAGATCGCGCCCGCGATGCACCTCGCTCATCCCTCCGAACCCGAGCGTGTCGCCGACCTGATAGCGGTCGCCGAACAGGTTTGACGTCATCGCGTCCTCGTTCCTCGCCTCGTCTGGTGGTGGACCGTGGGGTCCGGGTCGATCTGGTGCCGCTCGGCCGCATGTCGGCCCGTGCCGTGCCGGACCGCCGCGCCGCCGATGAACCCGGGCCCATGGCGCGCCCAACTCCCCATTGTCTCAGGTCCGGCGGGGGCGCCGGCCGCAGTGCCGGTCACGATCCGATCACCCATTCGGGGCGCCACACCAGGGCGGCGCCGACGGCCGCCGCGATCAGCAGGATGATCAGCACCATCAGCACCGATAGCCCGGTGTGCCGACGCCGGCGGGGGGTGGTCGAGCGGGAGATGACGATCTGCTGCCTCGACGCTCCGAGCGCGGTCGGGGTGGTCTCGGCGGCGCCGACCACGGATGGCGGTGCGCCGGTCGGGGGAGGCGCGCCGAACACGGCGGTGCCGGGCGGCGTCGCCGTGGTGGACCCGGGTCCGGCGGGAAGCCGCCAGCCCGGATACGCCGTCACCGAGGTGACGCCGGGTGGCAGCGGGGGGAGCCCGCCGGCCTGGACGGCGGCGCAGGCCGCGGCCAGGTGCGCCCCGTCCGGGTAGCGGGCGTGCGGGTCCTTGGAGAGCATCACCATCACCAGCAGCGCGACCGGCTCCGGGATGGACGGGGCGAGCGGTGGCGGCGGGCGGTGCACCTGGGCGGTGGCGATGGCGACCGGGCTGGTGTCGTCGAACGGCCGCGAGCCCATCAGGCACTCGTAGGCCACCACGCCCAGGGCGTAGACGTCCGAGGCGGGCACCGCGGTCGCGCCGGCCGCCTGCTCCGGGGAGAAGTACTGGGCGGTGCCCATGACGAGGCCGCTGCGGGTCACCGGCAGCTGGTAGACGGCCTTGGCGATGCCGAAGTCGGTGATCTTGATGTGCCCGGCCGGGGTGATGAGGATGTTGCCGGGTTTGATGTCGCGGTGCACCAGCCCGCGGGAGTGCGCGGCCTGCAGCGCCGTCCCGGCCTGCGCCAGCAGGTCGACGGTGCGCTCGACCGAGAGGTAGCCGGCGCGCGCCAGCACGGCCGACAGCGGCTCGCCGACCACGAGTTCCATGACGAGGTACGCGGTGTCGCGCGGCCCGCCGGGCACGCTGGCGATCTCTCCGTAGTCATGCACCATGGCGATGCCCGGGTCGTTGAGCGAGGCCGTGATGCGCGCCTCGGTGCGGAACCGGCCCACGAACTCGGGGTCGGCCGTCAGCTCCGGTTTGAGCACCTTGATGGCCACCTCGCGGGCGAGCGTGGTGTCCTCGGCGGCCCAGACCGCTCCCATGCCGCCCACCGCGATCCGCCGGGTGAGGCGATACCGGTCGGCGAGGAGCATGCCGATGTCGATCGTCATAGCGGCATCACTTCTGCCCCGCCAGCGCCGCGGCCAGCACGGCGCGTCCGATCGGCCCGGCGACGGTCGCGCCGGTGGCGTCCAGGCCGCGGTCGCCGCCGTTGGTCACCAGCACGGCCACCGCCACGCGCGGCTCCTTGGCCGGGGCGAACGCGACGTACCAGGCGTGCGGCGGCGTCTCCTTGGGCTTGGTGCCGTGCTCGGCGGTACCGGTCTTCGAGGCGACGGTGACGCCGGGTAGCTTGCCGCCGCCGGGGGTGACCTGCTCGGAGGCGATCATCATGTCGCGGATCTCGTGCGCCACCCGCGCCGGCACCGCCTCACCGAGCGACTCGGGCTGCGTCTGGGAGATCACCGACAGGTCCGGGCGCGTCGTCTTGGCGATCAGGAACGGCTTCATCCGCTCGCCGTGGTTGGCGATCGCCGCCGCGACCAGGGCGTCCTGCAGCGGGGTCAGCGCCACGTCGCGCTGGCCGATGCCGGACTGGGCCACGGCCGCCTGGTCGTACTCGGACTCCGACCCGGTCGGCGTCTCCTCGGTGTGCTCGCCCAGTTCGCCCACGCGGGAGGCGGCCACCGGGAAGCCGTTCACCTCGAAGCCGTCCCCGTCGATGCCGAACGCGTCCGCCGCCTCCTTCAGGTTCGCGCCCCCGACGGACATGGCCAGCGAGGCGTAGGCGGTGTTGCAGGAGTGCGCCAGGGCCTGCGTCATACTCACCGGTCCGCCGTCGCCGTTGGCGCAGTTCTCGTGGTCGAAGTTCGACAGGGTGGCGCCCCCGGTGCCCGGCAGCGTGATGGTGGGGGTGCCGGTGAGCAGCGAGTCCGGGGTGAACCCGTCCTGCAGCGCGGCGGCGGTGACGACCAGCTTGAACGTCGAGCCGGGCGGGTAGACGGCGCCGATGGCCCGGTTGAGCACCGGCGACGGCGACTCGGTGACGATCGTGTTGTACGCCTCGCGCTGGGTGTCCTCGGAGTGGCTGGCCAGCGGGTTCGGGTCGTACGAGGGGGTGGAGGCCATGGCCAGGATCGCGCCGGTGGTCGGGTTGAGCGCCACCACCGCCCCGACGTAGTCCTTCTTCGCCAGCCCCTCGTAGGCGGCCTTCTGCACGGCGGGCACGATCGTGAGCTGCACGTTGCCGCCCTGCGGGGTGCGGCCGGTGAGCAGGTCCGGGATCTGGTCGACCCACAGCGCCGGGTCGCTGCCGGAGAGCAGGTCGTTCTCCAGCCGCTCCATGCCGGTGGGCCCGTAGCGCAGCGAGTAGTAGCCGGTCAGGTCGGCGTACATCTCCCCGCCCGGGTAGGTGCGCTGGTAGCGGTACTGGTCGTCGGACGGGCTGGACTGGGCGAGCACCACGCCGCCGTCCGCGGTGATCTGGCCGCGGTTGCGCGAATACTCCTCGAGCACGGTGCGCCGGTTGGACGGGTCGTGCCGGTAGTCGACGGCCTTGAACACCTGGATGTAGGTCAGGTTGGCCATCAGCAGGGTGAGCATGACGATGACGGCCACCCCGAGTCGGCGCATGGGTCGTCTCATCGCGCGCCTCCCCCCGTCGCGCCGTCGGCCTGCCGCGGCAGCACCTCGGTGTGCGTCTGGCTCAGCGACGGTCGCCGGGAGCGTGGCGCCGGGCGCGCCGCCGGCCGGCGGGACGAGTCGGAGATGCGCAGCAGCAACGCGATGATGATGTAGTTCGCCAGCAGGCTGGAGCCGCCGTAGGACAGGAACGGGGTGG
This sequence comes from uncultured Actinomycetes bacterium, assembly GCA_964539345.1. Lineage (GTDB taxonomy): Bacteria > Actinomycetota > Actinomycetes > Mycobacteriales > Nakamurellaceae > Nakamurella. Next base: position 7,140 of record CAZIIX010000119.1, read on the forward strand.
TCAGGCCGGTGAGCGGGATCAGCCGGGTGACGCCGCCGACGATGACGAACACCTGCAGGGCGATGGAGAACGACAGCCCCGCGGCCAGCAGCGAGCCGAACCCGTCCCGGGCGGCCAGCGCGGTGCGCAGCCCCCGGCCGACCAGCAGCAGGTAGCAGATCAGGATGGCCGTCAGCCCCACCAGGCCCAGCTCCTCGCCGAGCGCGGCGGTGATGAAGTCCGTGGACGGATACGGCACGATATCTGGACGTCCGGCGCCGAGTCCTGTTCCGAAGATGCCGCCGGTGCCCAGCCCGAACAGCGACTGCACCAGCTGGTAGC
>CAZIIX010000120.1:0-7405 GCA_964539345.1 uncultured Actinomycetes bacterium
CCACCATCGGCGACTACGCCTTCTACGGCAACAAGCTGACCAGCGTCACCATCCCCGGCTCGGTCACCACCATCGGCGACGCTGCCTTCGAGAACAATGCGGGCCTGTCGCGCGTGGAGCTGGGTGGGAATGCGCCGACGACGGTCACTGCCGCGGGCGGTGACTTCGAGTCCTTCGACACGGCCAGCGGGGACCTAGTCATCTACTACCACGTCGGCGCCGCCAGATACACGCTCACGGTCGGCAAGTGGCAGGGCTACACCGCCCAGGCGGTCAAACTCCAGGCCTCGACCGACCACGCGACCTACGCCCTCGGCGACCAAGTCACCATCACCGGCTCGGGCGTCGTCCCCGGCGCGAAGGTCTCCGCGGCCATCGGCAGCACCACCCTGGGCACTACCACCGCCGGCAATGACGGCACGTTCACCCTCACCGACACCCTGCCCGCGACTACGGCGCCCGGACAGCAGAAGATCACCGTCACATCCCCGTTCCCCAGCGGCGACCTCACCGCGACACTCCCGATCACCGTCGACACGACGCCCGCGGTCACCACTGACCCGGACGACGCCACCGTCACCGCGGGCACCGACACGACGTTCACCGCAGCCGCCTCGGGCTACCCAACGCCGACCGTGCAATGGCAGGTCTCGGCCGACGACGGCGCCACCTGGACCGACCTGGCCGACGGGCCACACGCATCCGGCGCCACCACCGACACCCTGACCATCATCAACACCACCACCGGCGACAACGGCAACCGGTACCGCGCCGTCTTCACCAACGCCGCCGGACAAGCACCCACCACGGCCGCGACCCTGACCGTCACCGCACCGCCACCACCACCGAGCCAGCCCACGGAACCGACGCAGCCGACGCAGCCCACGGAACCGAGCCAGCCCACCGAGCCGAGCCAGCCACCCGCGACGCCCGCGGCGGCGTGCCCGCCGCCGCCGTTCCCGGACGTGACGGACGCGAACATCCACTGCGCCAACATCGCCTGGCTGAAGACCACCGGCATCACCAAACCCGCCGACGGCAACTACCACCCGCGCTCCAGCGTCACACGAGGATCGATGACCGCGTTCCTGTTCCGGCTCACCCACCCCGGCACGGCCTCACCGGCCTGCACCACCCGGCCGTTCCCCGACGTGCCCACCACCGGCCTGTTCTGCGGCTACATCCAATGGGCGAAAAACCAGCACATCGCCTTCGGATACGCCGACGGGCACTTCGGGCCCGGCAACGCCGTCACCCGAGGCGCCATGGCCGCGTTCCTGCACCGCATCGCCACCGGCAAGCACGCACCGGCCTGCACCGCCAAACCCTTCACCGACGTGGCCACCGGCGACACATTCTGCGGCGTCATCACCTGGATGAAGACCAACGGCATCACCTACGGGCTCGGCGACGGCAGATACGGCACCACCCTGCCCGTCACCCGACAAGCCATGGCCTCCTTCCTGCACCGCACCAACCGATACCTCCACAACCAGTGAGCCGCCGATAGCCAGCGTCATACCTCGGGTACCGGCCCGGCGCGGGCCCGGCCGGTCGCGCTGCCGCGCACCGGCCCGATGCGAACGTCAACCGTGACGACGAGGAGTAGGTCCGCGCCGTCGACCTCGCAGGACCGCACCCGTCCGTGGTTGGCGTCGGCGACGGTGCGGGCGCGGGCGCAGGCCGCATCGCTCCCGGCGATGACCTGCCGCGCACCCGCCACGGCGCCCAAGTCCGCGGACATCTCGGCCCGGTGCCGGGCCAGCACCGCCGCAGCGAAATACATCACCAGGACCGCGGCGGTCAGCAACACCAGGACACAGAGGCAGGTAAACACGGTCGCAATACCTGCGTCATCTCGCAGGCCCCGCACGCGCCCTGACCGCGGAACATCGCGCTCCCGTACCTTGCCGCCGGTGCGGTCCGAGCCCCCGTTTCCGATCATGGGCCGTCGGCTCCGGGTTCCCGCGCCGCCACCGCCTGGGCACGCACGTCGATTCCGGGCAGCAGTCCTCCCAGCGGTGGAGCGGACACCCGGGCGGTCAGCATGTCGTCGCCCGAGATCGTCAGCACCGACCCGGCAGGCGCCAGATCCTGCACCGCACGCTGCGCCGCGGCGCGGTCGCCGCGCGCGGCCAGCCGCGCCGCCTCCCCGGCGGCGTCCGTCACCCGCACCTGGGCGATCATGGCGGCGATGCCGGCCAGACACAGCGTCAACACCACCGCCAGCGCCGCCAGGGCGACCGCGGCCTCGACCGTCACCGAGCCGCGGTCGCGCGCGACATCATTGCCTCGCACCAGCGTCGGTCACAGGTCCGGCGACAGCGCAGTCTGGATCAGTCCCGTCAGTGCGGACACGATCGAGTCCCCGGTGACGATCTTGAACAGCACGGCCGCGAACGCCGCGGCCGCGACCGTGCCGATCGCATACTCCACCGTGGTCATCCCTGCCTCTGCGCCGGATCGAATGCGCCGCAGCCGCAGCCGAAGTCGTTGGAACATGACGTCCTCCCCTCTCCGGGCCGGCCCCGTGGCGGCCCGGGTGCAGCATGGCCGAACGGCGCCGTCGGCCACGCGCCGCGGCGCGGAATGTGGACCGATATCGGACAGGGGGACCGAGCATCGAGCGCACCGCCGCCGGCCCGGCATGCCCGCCGCGCCCACCGCCGGCCGCGCAGCATCGGCCGCTGACTACTCGGCGCGGAGCGCTGCCACGCTGCTCCCGCGCGCGGTGCGCACCGCTGGGCCGAGCGCGCCGAGCGCCGCGACCACCGCGCCTGCCGTCAGGAGTGCCAGCGTCAGCGGAGGCGCGTACACCGCCAGCATCGCGGGCGGCAGGACCGCACCGGCCGCGGCCCCCATGGCGGGAGCGACGGCGTGATGCAGGGCGATCCCCAGCGGTACGGCGAGCATGCCGGCCAGCAGCCCGATTTCCACCGCGGACGTCAGCACCATCAGCACGACCTGGCGCGGCGCCATGCCGATCGACTTGAGCACGCCGATATCGCGGGCGCGATCACGTGTCTCGACGCGGACCGCGTTGATCACGCCGATGACGGCGACCAGCAGCACCATGGCCGCGAGCATCCCGATGACGGAGTTCATGGCGACCACGACCGACGAGGAGCCGTCCCGCGCGGTGAACGCCTCCGCCCCCAGCGGCGCGAGTGCCGTGCCGGCCCGGTCGAGGTACGAGTCGACGTCCGCTCCCGGGGCGAGCGCGACGAAGAAGTGCTGCGGTTCGCTCGGCAGGCCAACGGCGCCGAACACGGCCGGGGTGGTGTAGATCCGCCGCCCGTCATGGGTGAGATCGAAGACCTCGCCGACGATCGTCACCTTGGCACTGCCCGCGGGGCCGGTGACGTCCAGCCTGTCCCCCACACCCAGACCCGTCTGCCGCACCAGGTTCGTCGGAACGACGGCGACCAGGGCGTCGGACTGGTCGGCCTGGTCGAGCCACCGTCCGGCGACCATCTCGTGGTGGGTGAACGAGCTGTCACCGGTGATGGCCACCGCGGAGGGGCTGCCGGCGGCGCCGGTGACGGCGACATCCTCTTCCGCCGTGCCGAAGACGGCCCCGGTCTGCGCGTGCTCGGCGAGGGTCCTCGCCACGGCGGCCGGATCCGCCAGTGCCGGGAACGATGACGGTGGCCCCGCCGCATCCGGATCGAAGCGAGGGCCGACCTCCACACTCGCCCCCGCCAGCGGGCTCCGACTGTGCTGCACCTGCCCGAGCGAGACCGCCAGTCCCGCAGCCAGTGTCACGCACGCGGCCGCGCTCAGCACCGATGCCGCCACCGCTGCCGTCCGGCCGGGCCGTCGGAACGGGCTGCCGAGCCCGAGGGCTATCGACCGCGGAATCGGCCAGCGGCCGGCGACACGCTGGGCCCACCGTCCTCGGTGGGTGCGCGCCGCGCGCCCACCGAATCGGAGCAGCGCGACGGTCGGGCGGCGCGCGATCGCCAAGGTGGGCACCAGGACGGCGACGGTCACCAGCAGTAGCGCCGCCGCGGAGATCATGGCGCTGATCCCCAGCGGGATCGTCAGACCCCCTGCGCCGTAGGCATCTTCGATCTCGGCGAGGATCGGCTCGGCGACGGCGGTCGCCGTCCCGGCGCCGAGGACGACACCGATGGCCGTGGGGACGAGCGCCGGCACGACGAGCGCCCCGGCCAGGCGCCATGGCGTGAACCCGAGCGCCTTGAGGATGCCGATCCGGCGGGTCGCCGTCGCCACCGTGCCACTGGTCACCAGGCCGATCACCAGCACCGAGATCACCAGGGCGATCACGCCGAACGCCAGGACGAACGGTACGAAGGCCGCCGAGTTCGCCGTCAGCTGCTGCCGGACCGTCAGCGAGGACTGCGCGGCGGTCACCGAGCCTGCGGGCAGCATGGTCTCGATGCGCTGCCGAATCTGCGCGAGCCGGGCCTCGTCGGCGGTTCCGGTGAGCCGATACAGCTCCTGGTAGGCCGTCGGCCGCTGCGTCCCGGTCAGGGACGGGATCGCCGCCGGCGCCACCCACGCCTGCGCGCTGTGCGTCACGGACTGGGCGATACCGACGACGGTCAGCGTAGCGCCGCTGCGCGTCGAGGTGCCGTCCTGCGCGCCGACCACCAGCTGCGCGCCGACCGTCACGGGCGCATCCCATCCGCGACTGATGACGATCTCCCCGGGGCGCTCGGCCCACCGCCCCTCGCGCAGCGCCAGCGCATCGACCCCCTCCTCGGGCGAGGCGCGACCCACGATCGTCGTCATACCCAGATCGACACTGTCGTCCGCCGGTGCCACTGCACCCGGTTCAGACGGTGCGGAGTCAGCCCGCCCGAGCGTCCAGGTCAGCGGCAGCACGGCGACCGGGAACGGGCCCGCGGTCGCCTGCACCCCGTCGACCGCGGAGGTCGCCGCCAGCTGCGCGGCGCTCGCCGCGTGCGCGTCCACCTGGATCTGCCAGTGCGCCCCGTGCTGGCGGTCGAAGGCGCGGTCGAACGGTGCGTCGGAGGCGACGATCAGACCGACGCCGAGCACCGACGCTGCCACGGACACGAATGCCGTCACCGCCAGCACCACGGTCTGGGCGCGGTGGCGTGCCAGCCCGGAACGCACCACGGCCCCGGTCGCGCTCACGGCATCCGCCGGGAAGCGGGGCGAGTGTCGGCGACGATGCGGCCATCGACCAAGGAGACCGTGCGGGTCGCAACCCGCGCGGAGAGGTCCCGGTCGTGACTGACCATGACGACGGTCTGTCCGGCGGCGTTGATCGCGCGCAGCAGGTCCGCGACGCGCTGCGCCGACGCCGAGTCCAACGCGCCGGTCGGCTCGTCGGCCAGCAGCAGCGCGGGGCGGTTGATCAGTGCCCGCGCGATCGCCACCCGCTGTCGCTCGCCGCCGGACAGTCGGCCCGGATAGTCGCTCGCTCGTGACTCGATCCCCAACTGTGCCACCAGGTTCCGGGCGCGCGCTGCGGCATCGGCCTTCGCCGTCGATCCGAGAAGTGCCGGCAGCATGACGTTGTCGAGCGCCGATAGGTCATCGAGCAGGTGGAAGAATTGGAACACCATTCCGATGTGATCCCGGCGGAACCTGGCCGACCGCGCCTCGCGGAGTGCGCTCACTCTCACGCCATCGACGGTCACGGTTCCCGCGGTCGGCCGGTCGAGACCGGCCATCAGGTTCAGCAACGTCGACTTGCCGGATCCGGACGGGCCGAGGATCGCGACGAATTCGCCGCGATGCACCCGAAGGTCGATTCCCCGTAGCGCGGGCGTGCCGGTGTCGTAATGACGGGTGACGCCGGTGATCTCGACCAGTGGCGCGTCCGATCGTCCGGCGGAACCCGTCTCGGGGGCACCCGTCGGCAGCGGTGGCGGTGCAATGCTCATGGCAGCAACGGTAGGAGGCCGGGCCCGGTCGGCGCATCGCCCGCAGACCCGATCTTTTGTCGACCCCGAGGATGACGGGGATCGCCGTCATCCTTCCGATGTACACCCACACCACCACATACCCACCCGTGGGGTGACGACCGCGCGAGCATCGCCCGTCACAATGGAGCGGTGAGCATCGGTTCGGCAACGAGGGCGCTCCGCGGCACGGTGTCCGGCGCTGTGAGCGCTGTGTCCGGCGCGGGTTGGCGTGCTGCCGTCGCGGCACTGCGCCGCCGCAGCGGCCCGCCGCCGCGCGTCTCCATTTGGGCGTGGTGCCTGGATGGCGTCATCGCCGCGGTGCTCAGCGCGGCCACGGTCTACACGGCCGCGAACCCGGCCGATCCGACGGCCGGGGCCGCGCCGCTCGAACCGCTGGCTCCCGCTCCGCCGCCGCTGCCGGATCCGGGCATGGCCGGCGTGCCGGGATCGGGGGCCCTTGATCTCTGGGCGCCGGGTGACCCGCCCGTCGCATTGCTGGTCCTCGCCGGACTGTGCGTCGCGCCGGTGGTGCTGCGGCGACGATTCCCGTTGTCGGCGTTCGCGAGTGTCCTGGTGCTCACGATGGCGTTCCACGCGCGCTACGACACGGGGGTCAGTCCGGACGACACCGCGCTGTTCACGTTCATCGCGTGTGTCCTCACCGCCTACAGCGCCCTGCGGTTCGGTCGCTACCGCGTCGCATCGTGGGTCGGTGTCGGCATCGGCGCCGTCGCGATCGCGGCGTGGTACGAGGTCAACGTGCCGGCCGTCGCCCCGGTGTATGTGCCGCTGGTGCTCGTGCTGGCGGCGGCGCTTGCCATCAACGCGGTGCGGGGGTGGCGGCTGCAGTGGCACGCGCTGCAGGCGCGGCGGCAGGACGACCTCGCCCATGCCGTCGAGGTCGAGCGGTCGAGGATCGCGCGGGAACTCCATGACGTCGTCACCCATCACGTCAGCGTGATGCTCATCCAGACCGGCGCGGCGCGGACGGTTCTCGAGTCCGATCCGGCGCGTGCCCGTGCGGCGCTGCAGGCCGCGGAGTCCTCCGGGCGGGAGGCGATGGCCGAGCTGCGCACCGTCATGGGACTGCTCTCGGGCGGCGCGGGCGGAGCGGACGGCGACGGCGATGCCGCGACGGTGGCCGGACCCGCTGAGGACGAGCTCCGTCCGCAGCCCGGAATGGACACCCTGGAGGCACTCGTCGACCGCGTCCGCGCTACCGGGGTGGAGGTGGGGCTGGACGTGACCGGCACGCGCGTCCCGCTTCCGGCGGGAGCGGGCCTTGCCGCGCATCGGGTCGTCCAGGAGGCGTTGACGAACGTGATGAAACACGCTGCCGGTGCCTCGGCGACGGTGCGGATCGAGTATCGCGGCGAGGAGGTGGCGATCGAGGTCCGTAACGAGGCGGCGCCGTCGCCGGCCGTCGCCTCGGCGACGCGGGGCCTGCCAGGCACTGCCTCGGCGGGCAGCGCCCTGCCGGACGCCGCATCGGCGGGCAGCGG
>CAZIIX010000121.1:0-7332 GCA_964539345.1 uncultured Actinomycetes bacterium
GGGGACGACGGCCCGGCGCGCCGCGGCGGGTATGAAATTCGAGGAGGAGACCGATGTTCGGAAAGTCCAAGGCCCACCGGGGCCTCACTACGGCCATCGCGTCGGGGGCGATCGCGCTGCTGCTCACCGCATGCGGATCGAGCAACGGCGATGACGCCACCAACGCCGCGAATGACGCCGGGGCGAACGGTTCGAGCTCGTCGAGCGACAACGCAGGCTCCAGCGATGACCTCATCAAGGTCGGGTTCTCCCAGCTCGGGGCCGAGTCCGGCTGGCGCACGGCCAATACCGAGTCGGTCAAGGATTCGCTGACCCAGGAGAACGGGTTCGACCTGACCTTCGTCGACGCGCAGCAGAAGCAGGAGAACCAGATCAAGGCGATCCGCGACTTCATCAACCAGGGAGTCGACATCATCGGATTCTCGCCCGTGGTCGAGACCGGATGGGACGAGGTGCTCCGCGACGCCAACGACGCGAACATCCCGGTGCTGCTCGTCGACCGGACGATCGACAGCCAGCTGGACGACCCGTACACCGCCTACATCGGCTCCGACTTCGAGAAGGAGGGCCAGATGGCGGCCGACTGGGTCAAGGAGAACGCACCGGATGCCAAGATCTTCGAGCTGCAGGGCACACTCGGCGCCTCCGCCCAGGTGGACCGCGAGAAGAGCTTCGACGCGGCGCTCGGGGACAACATCATCGGGAAGGCGACCGGCAACTTCACCCGCACCGAGGGCAAGAAGGCCGTCGAGGCCGCGCTGCAGGCCTACCCCGACATGAACCTGATCTTCTCGCAGAACGACGACATGGGGCTGGGCGCCATCGAGGCCATCGAGGCCGCGGGCAAGGTCCCCGGCAAGGACATCCAGATCGTCACGGTCGACGGCACCCGGGACGGGCTGCAGGCGCTGCACGACGGCAAGTTCAACTACGTCGTCGAGTGCAACCCGGTCTATGGGGAGCAGATCGGTGAGCTGATGAAGAAGATCGTCGCGGGCGAGGACGTCCCGAAGGTGACGATCGTCGAGGACCAGGCGTTCGACCAGTCGATCACGCAGGACACGATCGACGCGCGCAAGTACTGATCGGCGCGGACCTCACGGTCATCGATCACGATCTGCCGGCCACTGGCACCCCCAGCGGGCCGGCAGATCGGAGGGGGCGGGGCCGAATGCCGGCCCCGCCCCCTACCGTGAACTATCCGTACGGGGCGAAGGAGGGACAGCGATGTCTATGACGGAGGCCACCGGCGCGGCCGCTGCCGTCGAGATGACGGGGATCACCATCGAGTTCCCCGGTGTCAAGGCACTCGACGATGTCGACCTCACGCTGCGCCCCGGTGAGATCCACGCGCTCATGGGCGAGAACGGCGCGGGGAAGTCGACTCTGATCAAGGCTCTCACCGGCGTCTACCAGATCGACGCGGGCGAGATCGCCGTCGCCGGCCGGGTGCAGGAGCCGTTCTCCGGGCCGAATGAGGCCCAGGCGGCCGGCATCAGCACCGTCTACCAGGAAGTCAATCTCTGCCCGAACCTATCGGTCGCCGAGAACGTCATGCTCGGATTCGAGAGCCGCTGGGGACCGTTCATCAACTGGCCGGCCACCCGGCGCCGCACGCGCGAATACCTGGCGCGATTGAACGTCGACGTCGACCCCGCCTCGTCACTGGGCGCGCACTCGATCGCCATCCAGCAGCTGTGCGCGATCGCCCGCGCCATGGTGCTCGATGCGAAGGTCCTCATCCTGGACGAACCGACCTCGAGCCTGGACAAGGCAGAGGTCGCCGAGCTGTTCGCGGTCATGCGCCAGCTGCGCGACCGCGGCGTGGCGATCCTGTTCGTCTCGCACTTCCTCGAGCAGATCTTCGAGATCACCGACCGACTGACCGTGCTGCGCAACGGCAAACGGATCGCGGAACATCTCACGAGCGAGGTCAGCCGGATGGAGCTGATCTCCGAGATGATCGGACGCAGCCAGGAGGACCTCGCGGAGATCAGCGCGGGCGCCCGCTCGGCCGTTCATGCGCCGGATGCCCAGCCGGTGCTCCAGGCGGTCGGCCTCGGCCGGAACGGCTCGATCGAGGCGTTCGACCTCGACCTGTACGAAGGCGAGATCGTCGGTTTCGCAGGGCTTCTGGGCTCCGGCCGCACCGAGGCGGCGCGGCTGCTCTACGGCGCCGACCGCGCCAATGTCGGCACCCTGCGCCGCAACGGCCAGCCCGCCCGGGGCGGCAACCCGCTGGCCGCGATCAAGAGCGGTGTCGCGTTCGCCACCGAGGATCGCAAGAAGGAAGGGATCATCGGCGACCTGACGGTGCGGGAGAACATCGCGCTCGCCGTCCAGGCGGCGCGCGGCCCGTGGCGCCGGATCCCCGCCAAGGAGCTCGACGCGATCGTCGAGAAGTACATGACGGCGCTGCGCATCTATCCCGCCAACCCGAACATGCTCATCAAGAACCTCTCCGGCGGGAATCAGCAGAAGGTGCTCCTCGCACGCTGGCTCGCCACCGCGCCCGAGGTCCTCATCCTCGACGAGCCCACGCGCGGGATCGACGTCGGCGCCAAGGCCGAGATCCAGAAGCTCGTCGCGGACCTCGCCCGGGACGGCATGAGCGTCATCTTCATCTCCTCGGAGCTCGAGGAGGTCCTGCGGCTGAGCAACCGGGTCGCCGTCATGTGTGACCGGTCCAAGGTCGACGAGATCACCAACGCGCCCGGAGTGACCACCACGACCATCCTCGAGACGATCGCAGCGAGCAACTGATGGAAACCTCCACCCTCCGCAAGATCACCCACCACCAGGTCTTCTGGCCGCTCGTCGCTCTCATCGCGCTACTCGTGGCCTGCGGGATCTTCAGCCCCGGCTTCCTGTCGATCAGGGTGGAGGACGGGCACTTCTTCGGGCAACTCATCGACATCGCCCGCGCCGCATCACCACCGATGCTCCTGGCGATCGGCATGACGCTCGTCATCGCCACCGGCGGCGGCGGCATCGACCTCTCGGTCGGCGCGGTCATGGCGCTCTCGCTCGCCGTGTCGCTGACCTACATCGCCGACAGCGGCGACCCGAGCCTGTCGACGGCGATGACGGCGCTGCTTGTCGGGCTGCTCGTGGCGCTGGTGGTGGGAGCATTCAACGGGTTCATGGTGACTGTGCTCGGCATCCAGCCGTTCATCGCCACGCTGATCCTGATGATCGCCGGACGCGGCATCGCGATGCTCGTGACGAAGGGGCAGATCACCACGGTGACCAGCCCGCCGTTCAAATCGCTCGGCTCGGGCTTCTTCCTCGGGCTGCCGATGCCGTTCATCATCGCGGCCGCCGTCTTCGTGGTCATCGCGGTCGTGGTGCGGCGCAGCGCCATCGGCATGATCATCGAATCGATCGGCATCAACGGAGAGGCGAGCCGGCTGGCCGGCATCCGCTCCCGCGGCATCACGTGGATCGTCTACGCGGCATGTGGTCTGCTCGCCGGCCTGGCCGGGATGATCTACGGGGCACCGACGATGGCCGCCGACTCGAACAACGTCGGGCTCATGATGGAGATGGATGCGATCATGTGTGTCGTCCTCGGCGGCACGCGGCTCGACGGGGGCAAGTTCAGCCTCTTCGGCAGCGTCGTGGGCGCCTTCATCCTCGTCACGATCGAGCGGGCGGTCATCATCTTCCACATCGCCTCGCAGATCACCCCGCTGTTCAAGGCGCTCGTGCTCATCGCGGTGTGCATCGCCGGTTCGCGGACCCTGCAGGAGAAGCTCGGCCTGCGCCGCAACCGCCGGCTCACCCGGGCCCGGTCGAAGCAGCAGGACACCGCGGCGGAGGTGACGGCATGACGCTCACCGAATTCGAGACCCCTCCGCCCGAACCCGACTCCGGACTGCCCCCGGACAGCACCCCGCGGTTCGGGCTCCGGCGACGCCTGGCGCTGCTGCGCGACCGTCGCTTCCTTCCGGTCGCCGGGACGACCCTGACGTTCGTGCTGATGCTCGGCTTCGGCCAGTTCCGGTACAGCACGGACCGCGGCGACTTCGTCGACATGCGGCTGTTCACCAACCTTCTCGCCGACAACGCATACCTGCTGGTGCTGGCCATCGGAATGACCTTCGTCATCCTCGCCGGCGGGATCGACCTGTCGGTCGGCGCCGTGGTCGCACTGACCGGCCTCGTCGTCGCGAAGCTGTTCCTGGTGGGCGTTCCGCTGCCGATCGTGCTGTTGTGCGGGGTGCTCGTCGGCACCGCGATCGGCTGCCTGATCGGCGTCATGGTCCGATATTTCGGCGTCCAACCGTTCATCGCTTCACTGGCCGGGATGTTCCTGGCCAGGGGACTGTGCAACGTCGTCAGCGTCGAGTCGATCTCGATCGACGACAAGACGTTCGGCGCCATGGCGTTCTGGCGCATCAAGGTCGGCGACGGCCCGTCGAGCTGGAGCATCAACCTCAGCATCATCGTGGCCCTGGTGCTGCTGGTCATCGCGTTCGTCGTGCTGCACTACACGCGCTTCGGCCGTTCGGTCTACGGTCTCGGTGCCGGGGACGGCGGCGCGGCGGTCCGGCTGATGGGCCTGAACGCGGGACGCAACCTGCTCTGGGTGTACATCATCAACGGCACCTGTGCGGGGATCGCCGGCATCCTGTTCGCGCTCTACACCAAGTCCGGGTACAACCTCACCGGTATCGGCATGGAGCTCGACGCGATCGCCGCAGTCGTCATCGGCGGCGCCTACCTGCTCGGCGGCAGTGGATTCGTGCTCGGCAGCGCCGTCGGCGTGTTCGTCTACGGACTGATCCAGGTCATGCTCGCGCGCGAGGGACTGACCTCGTGGTGGACGAAGGTCTTCATCGGGGCCGTCCTCCTCGGCTTCGTCATCCTGCAGCGTGCCGTGATGCTCCGACGCCGATCCGCACCCCAGGACTGAGGTGAGCGAATCACCGCCGTGCGCCGGAGGATTCGCGAATGACGAGGGTGGGAACGATCAGCACGTTCGCGGGTGACCTGCCCGTCATGGCCTCGACGACCACGTTGACGGCCCGCTGCCCCACCGCCTCGAAGGGCTGCCGGATCGTCGTCAGCGGCGGCGAGAAGAAGTCGGCGCCGGCGGTGTCGTCGTAGCCCACCACGGCGACGTCCTCGGGGACGCGGAGGCCCGCCTCGGTGAGCCTGCGGATCAGGCCCAGTGCGACGAGGTCGTTGGCGGCGAAGACGGCGGTGGGACGCGGTGTCGCTTCGAGGATCGCCCCCGCCGCGTAGTACCCGTCCCGCGCCTCCCATCCGGCGCGAATCGGCTCCGGAACATCAAAACCGGCGGCCGTCAATTCGGCACGCCACCCGGCGAGGCGGGCACGGGCGTCGAACCAGTCGTCGGGTCCGCTGAGATGCGCGATATCGCGATGCCCGAGGTCGATCAGGTGCCGGATGGCTTCCCGGGCGCCGTGTTCGTGGTCGACCCCCACCAGGTGCATGGGTTCGGGCGAGTCCAGGCCGGTCGCGATGATGACGATCGGCAGTGTCCCGGCAAGTGTGCGCGCGGCCGACGCCACGGCGACCGTCGGTGCGACGATCACCAGGCCGTCGACGCCCAGGTTGAGGAAGTAGTCCAGGGTGTCCCCCGGGCTCGTCGCGGCACCTTCCACGCCGGTGGTGATGGTGGCGTAGCCGAATTCGCGGGCCGCGACCTCGATCGCGGTGGCGGCGTGCGCCGGACCGAAGTAGTCGACGCCCGCGTTGAGCACTCCCAGCAGGCGTGTTCGCCTGGTCGCCAGTGCTCGAGCGGAGGCATTCGGGCGGTAGCCGAGCTCGCGGATGGCCGCCAGCACGCGTTCCCGCGTGGCGGGTCGCACCAGGTCCGGCTTGTTGAGCACGCGGGACACCGTCTGGTGTGACACACCCGCGTGCGCGGCCACATCCGTGATCACCGGCGCCCGGTCCGAGGCCAACCGTCTACCATCCTTCCGCTTGCGCACGACGCCCGCCGCCGTGCTCGGCCGTGGTGAGCAGGCCTCGCACCTGATGCCGTGGCGCGCAGCCGCGCTGGTGGCCGCGCCGGATCCCGCACTGCCGGTCCCCGCTCGAAAAGCATACGGTGACGTTGTCGATGTTAGCGTTCACAGCATCGACGGCCCGCGCGCTCATCGCTCTGCCAAGCCAAGGGCGTCGTTTCATGTCGCTCGAAACGGCGCGCGTCGTCATAGCAGGGAGATCCACTGACTCCGGCCCGTCACGCCTGTGCCGAACGCAGCACCTTCTCCAGGGCCTTGCCGCGGGCGAGTTCGTCGACGAGCTTGTCGAGGTAGCGGATCTGTCGCATCAACGGATCCTCGACATCCTCGACGCGCACCCCGCAAACGACCCCCGTGATCAGCGACGCGTCCGGATTGAGTGTGGCACCAGCGAAGAAGTCGGCGAACGTGGTGCCACCGTCGAGATGGCGACGCAGCGCGGCCTCGTCATACCCGGTGAGCCATTCGATGACGCTGTTGAGCTCCGCGACGGTGCGCCCCTTCTTCTCGACCTTGCGCACGTAGTGCGGATAGACCGAGGCAATGGGCATGGTGAAGATCCGGTTCATGCCGGAATGCTACCGATCTACCGCGAGCCCAGCGGCGATGACGGGCAGCGGACAAATGATGGAATGCGCACACCACGTCAGCACTGCACATAACGACCGGATTGCCCGGTGTTGGTGGAGCTGAGGGGAATCGAACCCCTGACCTCTTCGATGCGAACGAAGCGCGCTACCAACTGCGCTACAGCCCCGTGGCCACACGGATCGCTCCGCGCGCCAGCGATAACAATACCAGCCGTCCGGGCCGGCGCGCGCACGTCCGGCTCGGCGAAGACGCGCCAGAGACGACGCGGAGACGCCCCGAAGACGTCCCGGGTGGCCCGCCGGGGCGGGGCGAGCCCCTACTGCCCCACGGCCCGCCGGTACGGCATCGGCTCGTAGTACTCCAGGTCGTCGAACGCCGGATCATCGTCCTCGAGGTCCACCGGGATGCCGCGCGCGACGGACGAGGGCGGCACCGTGGGCCGCGCATGGGACCGCACGCGATACTCGTCGCCGTACGACCCGCCGCGGTGCGCCCGCACCTGCTCGGCCACCGACGGCCGGTAGCCGGGGTAGATCTCCTGCGCCCGCCGCAGCCGTGCCTCGCGGCGCACCCGGATCTCCTCCTCGAAGCGCACCTGCCGACGCAGGTAGGCCAGGTAGAGCGCGAGCAGCACCGTCGTCGTCGCCGCCCCGGCCCAGGCCATCGCGATGCCGAGCCACCCGAGCAGCGCGCCGACGATCGTCAGCGCCAGCAGCACCATCACGACACGACGGCGCTGCCG
>CAZIIX010000122.1:0-7330 GCA_964539345.1 uncultured Actinomycetes bacterium
TTGTCATTGCGACATTCCCCCGGACAGAGCACTATTTCGGTACTCCGCCTCATCGCCCACTTTCGCGTCGTTACCGACTCGTTACCTACTGCTTAGCATTCGAATAACTGGGTAGGAAACAGGCACAATGGGCACATCGCTTGGCAGCAGTCAGGCCCAGCCCGTCGAGTCGACCACGGCCCACGCGGGCGAGGAGAAGGAGGCAGCACATGACCGACATCAACGAACCGCCCGAACGCCTGCTCACGCCAGGTGAAGTGGCCCAGATGTTCCGCGTGGATCCGAAGACGGTCACGCGGTGGGCCTCGTCGGGACGGATCGGTTCCATCCGCACCCCCGGCGGTCATCGCCGTTTCCGGGAGTCGGAGGTGCGCGGGCTTCTGGAGAAGCTGACCATGGAGGCCACTGATCCGACGGTGTAGGGCCACCCGCACCGGCGTCATATATTCGCTCCGGCGTCACATTCCCACGCGGCGAATGTGACGCCGGAGTTGTTCCTGCGCACCGTGCGCACCACCGGCGCGAACTTGTGCGTAGGCTAGAGGCGAGTTCAGGAGGTGGCTGATGGGCGTAGTCATCGCGTTCGCCGTAGCGCTCGCCGTGATTGCCTTGGCGTGGCGTGGTTTCGGGATCAGCAATCCTGAAGACCGTCGCCACGGCGACGACGACCTGCGTGGCCGTGCCGGCCTGTCGCGTCCGCAGCGCCCGGCCCCGCCCCGGGTGATCGCGCCGGACGACGACCCCGAGTTCCTCTCGGAGATCGACCGTCGGCTGCGAGGCGAGGACAAGAGCAACTAGCGCCGCAGGCGTCGTCCGGCGATCCGGCCGGGAGCCACTCACGTCGGGGCGCGCGCACCTGCACACGATGGCGCCCTCGCACCAGGCGGGGACCTCGCACCCAGAGGGTTCGTTCGCTAGTTCAACCCGGCGTAGGAGTGCATGCCGGAGATGACCATGTTCACGAAGAACAGGTTGAAGATGATCGTCGCCAGGCCCACGACGGAGATCCAGGCGGCAGGCTTGCCCCGCCAGCCGGCGGTGGCCCGGGCGTGCAGATAGCCGGCGTAGACCACCCAGCTGGCCAGCGCGACGACCTCCTTCGGGTCCCAGCTCCAGTACTTGCCCCAGGCGACCTCGGCCCACAGCGCCCCGGCGATGATCGCGAACGTGTAGAACGGGAACGCGGTGATCGCGGCGCGGTAGGCGATGCGGTCGAGCTTGTCCGCCGCGGGCAGCCGGGTCGGCGCGGCCACGGCATCGATGAGCCCGGCGGCCACCCGCGCGTCGCGACGCATCCGCCACAGATAGGCCGCCGAGGCCACGCCGGAGAGCATCAGTACCCCGGACGACAGCGAGATCGCCACCACGTGGATGTTCAGCCAGTAGGTGTTCAGGATCGGCTGCACCGGCGCGGACCGGGTGTAGAGCACGGTGCCGGCCAGGAACACCAGCACAGTGATGGGTGTCATGACGAAGATGCCCATCGGCCGCGACGACCGGTTGCGCCACAGCACGACCAGCCAGGCCGCCACCGCGGCACCGGTGATCATCAGGGTGAACTCGTACATGTTGCCCCACGGCGGGCGGTGCGCGGCGAACCCGCGTAGCACCAGCGCGAGCACCTGGCAGGCGAACCCGACGACGGTGACGACCACTGCCGCCCGGCCGAAGCGCGCGCCCCATCCGAGAGAGCGCGCGGACGTCCGCCCGTCCCGGGTCACGTCCGCGCCGAGTCCGGCATCCGCTCCCCACCGGCCGTCGGAGGGGGCGCCGATACCGGCGCCCGCTGCGGATCCCGCGGCGGACCCGACCCCCGCGGCCACCAGCTCGCGTTCCGATTCCGGGCGTTGCGCACGGCGGGTGGCGGTCTCCACGCCGTGGCAGACCAGTGCCACCAGATAGCCGGCCATCGCGCCCTCGAAGGCCACGTCCGACAGATGCGCAAGGTTCTCGTTGATCACGTCACTGGTTCCTTCGTCGCCTCATCCACGCGTTCCTCGCCCGCCAATGCGACGAGCGAGTCGAATTCGCTGCCGTACCCGGCCCGGTCGGTCCGTGCCAGGCCGCCGACCTCGACGGTGCAGCCGGCAGCGCCGTCGCCGCCCAGCCTAGGCTCCCCCTCCTCCACCGGGCGGATCCGGTACCACACCCGCCGCCGCTTGATCGTCAGGGAGGCCAGGATGCCGGCGATCAGCAGGATCGCGAACACCAGTGCCCACCCCTGGACCGGATCGTAGGACGTCTGCAGCGAGACGAACTCCTTCGCCCCGGTGAACGTGATCGTCGTGCCGTCGTCCAGCGTCAGCGACTCGCCCTTGGTCAGGTTCTTCTCCGCCACCTCGACCAGCACACCCTTGTCGACCTGCTCGGTGTCCAGCGAGAAGATGTTCTGCGGTTGCCCCGACGACATGCCCAGGTCACCGCGGTAGACCTGGACCGCCACGGCCGGGGCCAGCAGGTCCGGGTAGGCGGAGCTGAGCACCCCGTCGGTGACCACTCCGCTCGGGGCGAACACACCGGTGATCGCCAACTGGTGGTCGAGCAGGTCGTCGGCGTCGTAGCCGGGCGGGTCGGTGATCTTCACGACGCCGTCCGAGGTGAACATCGAGTCCTGCGGCTGGAACGGCGCGGAGTAGTCGCGGGTCTCCCCGTCCGGATACGTCACGCTGAATGTCGGCACGTAGCCGTGCCCGAGCAGATACAGCCGCTGGCCGGAGATGCGCAGCGGATCGTTGACGTTGAGCACCGTCGGGGTCCACTGGTCGGTGCCCGCCTGCGCCCCGGACTGGATCTTGACGTCCGCGCGGAAGTACTTGGCCATGCCGTTGGTGTCGTAGGCGGCCTCGAAATGCTCGACGTCGATGCAGAACGGCGCCATGCCGGTGCCGTCGACCATCCGCCCGGGGGCGAAGTTGTCGTAGTTGACCGGCTGCGACGAGCAGAACCCGGTGCCGACCGTGACGAGCTTCGAGGCGGTGTACCCGAACAGCGAGCCGATGGCCATGGTGAACAGCAACCCGAGCACGGCGAAGTGGAAGACCAGGTTGCCGACCTCCCGCAGGTAGCCGCGCTCGGCCGAGACGGTCCGCGCGCCGTCGGCTTCGGTGCGCACCGCGACCCGCCATCCGCCGATGCCCCGGTGCCGCAGCCGCCGGCGAATCTCGTCCGTGACGTCGTCGGCCGACCCGTCCACGGTCATCCGGGCGTGGTGTGGCAGCCGGCCCAGGTTCCGCGGCGTGCGCCCGGGCTTGGCCCGCCATTGCTGCACCAGCTCGATACTGCGCGGCAGGATGCAGCCGACCAGCGACACGGCCAGCAGCAGGTAGATCGCCGCGTACCACGGGGAGCCGAACACGTCGAAGAAGCCGAGCCTGTCCAGCAGCGGGCCGAGCGTGGGGTGCTCGAGGATGTAGCTGGCCGTCTTGCCGCGGTTGAGGTACCACTGCGGCAGCAACGCGCCGGGCAGCGAGCCCAGCGCCAGCAGGAACAGCAGGAACAGCGCGGTGCGCATGCTGGTCAGGTGCCGCCACAGGGTGAGCACCAGCGTCCGGCCGGCACGCAGCGATCTGCGCATGACGCCGCTCATAGCACGAGCACCGAATGCTGCAGCGGGGACAGCACGTGGCCCCACAGTCCGGTCACCATCAGGATGCCGATCAGCACCAGGACGGCCGCGCCGCCCAGCTGGATGCCGCGGGCATGGCGGCGGAGGAATGCCAGCGCCGTTCCGGCC
The DNA here is from genome assembly GCA_964539345.1 of uncultured Actinomycetes bacterium. Taxonomy (GTDB): domain Bacteria; phylum Actinomycetota; class Actinomycetes; order Mycobacteriales; family Nakamurellaceae; genus Nakamurella. The sequence goes on from CAZIIX010000122.1 coordinate 3,734, forward strand.
CAGCCGAAGCCGATCGCCAGCAGCACGAACGGGATGCCGAGTCCGGCGCAGTACAGCAGCACGAGCAGCAGGCCGCGCATCGCGTTGCCGTTCCATTCGGTGGAGGTCGCCAGGGCGATGATCCCGGCCAGGGTGGGGCTGGTGCACGCGAGCCAGCCGGTCCCGAACGCGGCGCCCAACAGCGGGGCGCCCCAGATGCGTCCGCGGGGGCGGGTGCGGATGCGCCACTCGCGCTGCAGCAGCGGCACCGCTCCGGCCAGGACCAATCCCATGACGATGGCCACCACGCCGCTGATGCGCAGCAACAGCACCTTGTTGGCGATCAGCGCCGTGGACAGCCCGAGGACCAGGGCGCTCTCGGCGAGGAAGACCACCGAGAATCCGGCGACGAACAGGCAGGTCGCCCCGACGGCGCGTGTCCTCGCTCGCCGCCGGAGGGCCACGGCCGTGCCTACGCCCGATGCTGCGCCCGCCCGTGTGCCCGCGTCCGCGCCGGCGCCGGTGACTGTGGCGGGCGCGGGCGCGGCCGCCTCCGCGCCGACCAGACCCGCCAGGTACGACAGGTAGCCGGGTACCAGCGGCACCACGCACGGCGAGGCGAACGAGACCACACCGGCGGCCATCGACAGCAGGCCGGCGAACACGAACGGCCCGGAGATGACGGTGTCGGTGACCGTGCTCGCGGCGATCACGACGCGCCTTCGGTCGGCTCCGGCTGCTCCGCGGCGATCGCCGCGATGCGGGTCTTCATCTTCCCCATCGGCACCTGCGCCGAGACGAGCCAGATCTGCGCCACGCGATGCTGCCGGTCCAGCACGATCGTCGACGGGATCGCGCCGGCCGGGTAGCCGCGGATGGACAGCATGGTGCGCATGGTGGCGTCGTAGATCGACGGGTAGGGCACGTCCTTGGCGCGGTGGAAGTCCTGCCCGTCGGACTTCGAGGACTCGCTGACGTCGACGCCCAGGAACTGCACGCCCTGCTCGGCCAGTTGTCGCGAGAGGAGGCTCAGCCCGTCCTGTTCCTCGCGGCAGGGGGGGCACCAGGAGCCCCAGAAGTTGATGACGACGACCTGGCCCGCGTAGTCGTCGACGGAGATGGTCCGATCGCTCATCAGGTCGGGACCGGCCAGCGTCCCGATGGTGCCCCGATCGTCCGCCGGGTACGAGATCTCGGTCTTGCCGCCCGGCGAGACGAACGTGAACGACCCGCCGTGCACGACCTGGTCGTCGCCGGTGGCGCAGCCGGCCAGCACACCGAGCCCGAGCAGCGCGGCGAGCACCGCCGCGACCAGGCGGGCGCCGGCACGAGACCTCGTCATGCCCCGGTCGCCCCCGCCGCGGACTCGGGCACCAGCGACGCCGCCGGTTCGCTGTAGCCGATGCGGGCGAGCACCCCGTTGGCGAACGTCAGCGACGTCAGCGATGCCAGACCGCAGCGCCGCTTCGCCGGGTTGTGCCAGAGCCGCTTGCCCTCGAGGTAGCGCCGCACCGTCCAGATGGGCAACTGGTGGCTGACCAGCACTGCTTCGTGCCCGGTCGCCCGGTGCGCCGCGTCGTAGATGGCGCCCAGCATGCGGTGCGCGATGCGCAGATACGGCTCCCCCCAGGACGGAGTGAACGGGTCGCGCACCTTCGACCAGTTCTGCGGTCGTTTGAGCACCCCATCGCCGACGGCGAATCGGGTGCCCTCGAATTGGTTGGTGGGTTCGATCAGCCGCTCGTCGGTGACGATCTCCAGCCCGATCGTGCTGGCCAGCGGCTCGGCGGTCTCCACCGCGCGCTCCAGCGGCGACGAGACCAGGTGGGTGACATCGGCGTCGGCGAGATGTTTCGCGACCGCCTCGGCCATCGCGCGCCCGGACTCGGAGAGGTGGAAGTCGGGAAGCCGGCCGTAGAGGATGCCGCTGGGATTGTGCACCAGGCCGTGGCGCAACAGGTGCACCGTGACGGGGGCGTGCGGGGGGATCGGAGTGGTCGAGCTATCAGGCACCGCGTCATTGTCCCAGGTGAGTATGTGAATCCTGCAGGTCGGTGCCGATCAGCCGTCGGCGCCACCAATCTGTGACGGAGGCCACCAGCAACAGCCCGGCGATCGCGCCGACGGCGATGGCCGCGGTCAGCCAGGGCCCGGAGTAGGCGGTGATGATCGTGTGTTCCTCGCCCTCGACGAACGGCGGGAACGTGTGGTCGACGATGCCGTGGCGCGCCATCGCGATGCCCGCTGCCAGCAGTACCAGCGCGCCGACCAGGGACAGCGTGGCACGCAGGGCGAGCCCGGACCGCAGGCCGCGATGGGCGGCGCGCAGACCGATGGTGCGCGCCGGCTCCGCGGACGGGCTCTCGGCCCGGCGCCGCCTCACGTGTGCTTGCGTTCCTTCACCCGTAGGAAGAACGTGGCGCCGGAGGAGATGTAGCACAGCACGACGGCGACGAGCAGCAGCAGCGTGGCGGCGAGGATCAGCGCCGATGTCACCCCGAGCAGGAATGCGGCGAGCAGGGTGAGGATCGTGATCCAGACGACGGTGCGGCGCGCCCAGGCGCGACCCTGACGCAGGAACCATCCGCCGAGGACCAGCAGTGCGCCCATCACCATGAACACCACCGCGAGGATGATGTTCGCGGTCTCGATGCCGTCCCAGTCGGTGGCCTGCATGACGGGGGTCTGCTGGCAGGTCTGCGCCAGGCCGGTCGGGCTCTGCGCCGTGACGGCCGTGGTGCCGATGCCGCCGAACTGCGCCGTGCAGTCCTGCACCTGGTCGGCGTAGTCGGCGCGGACGGTCCGCATCATGGTGTCGATCTGCGCGACGATGAACCCGCCCCAGAACAGGTACGCCACGCCGGCGGCGATCGCCATCACCATCGCGGCGATGATGCCCTTCGGGGCGACCAGCGGGCCGGTGTCGTCATCGGGGATCGGCTGCGGCGCGAGCGCCTCGGACAGCGACGCGAGGAAGCCGCGCCGCCGCGGGGGTCGGCCAGTCGGGGAATTCGTCACCCCCACAACCTACCGGGTCAGTGTGCGCCGTATTGGGTGGCCGTCCGGTACGCCTTCGAGGCGGTGAAGTACTGGTTGGACGTCGGCAGATACATCAGCACCAGCGCGATGACCGCCAGCGCCACCGCGAGCCAGCCGAGAACGACGGACGCCTCCGGCCGCGCGACCCCGTCGCCGAAGGAGACGGTGGCGCCGCCGCTCAGGCCGGACAGCACCGACAGTCCGCCCAGGACGGTGAGCACGATGCGGGCCCAGTTGCGGCCGCCGACCATCTTCAGGCCGAAGAACAGGTAGATGAACACCGAGATGGCCATGGACACGATCAGCGTGCCGGAGATGATCATCTTGGCGGCGTCGAGCGAGATCTCGCCCTGCGAGTTGACGGCAACCTGTGCCTGCAGGACCTGCAGGTAGTCGCCGCTGAACAGCGTGATGGTGCTGACGATGCCGACGGCCAGGATGATCATCCAGAGCGCGAACGCGCCGACGATCGTCGAGGGCCGCTCGGGCCTGGCGGCAGGGGTCGGCGGGTAGCCGGGCGCCGCGTATCCCGGATAGCCCGTCCCGGCGGGGTACTGCGGGGCGCCCGGATACGGCTGG
>CAZIIX010000123.1:0-2767 GCA_964539345.1 uncultured Actinomycetes bacterium
GCGCCCATGCGCCGGGAGAACGCCGCGGATTCGTCGGCGGCGTCGTCATACTCGGGCACGAGCCGGTCCACGATGCCGCGTCGCCGCATGTCGACCGCGCGGATCTGTTGCGCCGCGGCCATCTCCGCCGCGAACGACGGGTCGCCGCCATGCACGATCGCGCTGGCGCCCTCCGGCGGCAGCGGGGACAGCCAGGCGTGCCGCGCGGCGATCACCCGGTCGGCCGGCAGCAGCGCCATCGCCCCTCCCCCGGAGCCCTCCCCGAGCAGCACGCACACGGTCGGCGCCGCCAGCGCCACGAGATCCGCCAAGCAGCGCGCGATCTCGCCGGCCAGTCCGCCCTCCTCGGCCTCCTGGGACAGCGCCGCCCCCGGTGTGTCGATGACGGAGACCAGTGGCAGGTCCAGCTCGTTGGCGAGCCGCATGCCGCGCCGCGCCACCCGCAGCGCCTCCGGGCCGAGCGGGCCGTTCTTGCCCTGCCACGCGCGGTCCTGGCCGAGCAGCACGCACGGCATCCCGGAGAACCGCGCCAGCACCAGCATCAGCCCCGGCTGCGCCTCCCCCTGGCCGGTGCCGTTGAGCGGCACGATGTCGCTCGCCGCGAAGTGCAGCAGCTCGCGCACCCCCGGGCGGTCCGGTCGGCGGGTGCGCCGGATCGACTCCCAGGCGCTCTCCTCCGGCTGCTCCTCCTCGGCCGCCGCATCGACCGGGCGCACCCCGCGCCGCGGCGCGCTGAGCACCGTCAGCGCGCGACTGGCGATCTCCGCCAACCGCGTCGGCGGCAGCACCGCGTCGAGAAGCCCGTGCTCGGCGAGGTTCTCGGCAAGCTGCACCCCCTGCGGGAACGGCGTGCCATACAGCGCCTGGAACACCTTCGGCCCCAGGAACCCGATGAGCGCGCCCGGTTCGCCCACCGTGACATGACCGAGCGAGCCCCAGGAGGCGAACACCCCGCCCGTCGTGGGATGACGCAGGTACACCAGGTACGGCAGGCCGGCGGCGCGGTGTGCGGCGATGGCGTCGGTGATGCGCACCATCTGCACGAACGCCCCGGTGCCCTCCTGCATGCGGGTGCCGCCGGAGGCCGGCGCGGCCAGCAGCGGCAGGCCCTCGGCGGTCGCCCGGCGGATCGCCTGCTCCAGGCGGTCCGCGGCCGCGACCCCGATACTGCCTGCCAGGAAACGGAACTCGTTCGCCACGACGGCGACGCGGAAGCCGCGGATGGTGCCGGCGCCGGTCAGGATCGACTCGTCGACACCGGACTTCTCCTCGGCCGCGGCGATGTCCGCCAGGTAGCTCGGATCCAGGTCGTCCGGGCGCACGATGGGCGAGTCCCAGCTGGTGAACGAGCCCGGGTCGAGAACGACGTCCATCAGCTCGTGGGCCGAGAGTCGGGACGGCTGCCCGGGTGTCGGGCGTCGCGGGGCATCCGTGGCCGGCGAGGCGCCCGCCGAGGACTTCGTCATACCTGATCACTCCCGGGTTCGCCGTCGGCGGGCTGTTGCAACCAGGACAGCACCTCGTCGGTGTGCTGACCGAGCAGCGGCGGCGCGAGATGCTGCCGGTGCCACTCGGTGCCGTCGTCATCGAAGAATCGCAGCGGCGGGCCGGGGAGCTGCACGCGTCCCAGTACCGGATGGTCGACGTCGATCAGCAGCCCCTGGGAGGCGGTCTGGTCCCACTCGAAGACCTGCTGCAGGTTCTTCACCTGGCCGGACGGCACCCCGATCTCGGCGAGCCTGGCCAGCAAGTCGGCGCAGGTGTACTGGCCGAACGCGGCGTTGACGGCGTCCCGGACCGCCTCGGCGTTGCCCACCCGCTCGGCGTTGCTCGCGAATCCGGCCTCGTCGACCGGCAGGCCGAACGCCGGCGCGAACTTCTGCCACAGACCCTCGGAACCGACCGCGATCTGCACCGCCCCGTCCGAGGCGTGGAACAGGCCGTACGGGCAGATGGACGGGTGGTGCGGGCCCGCCGCCTGCGGGATCTCCTTGGCGACGGTCCAGCGGGTGCCCTGGTAGGCATGCACGCCGACGACCGCGGCCAGCAGCGAGGTGCGGACCAGGCCACCCCTGCCGGTGCGGGTGCGCTCGTGCAGTTTGCCGAGAACCCCGTAGGCGCCGTACATGCCGGACAGCAGGTCGGAGATGGGCACACCGACCTTGGTGGGGGTGTCCGGGTCGGGCCCCGTCATGGACATCAGACCGCCCTCACCCTGGGCGATCTGGTCGTAGCCGGCGCGGCCACCCTCCGGTCCGTCGTGCCCGAAGCCGGAGATGGACAGCACCACCAGGCGCGGGTTGAGCTCCATCAGGCGGTCGAGAGGGAAGCCGAGGCGGTCGAGCACGCCGGGGCGGAAGTTCTCCAGCAGCACGTCGCTGCGCCGGATGAGCTCGGTCAGGGCGGCGCTGCCGGAGGGGCTCTTCAGGTCGAGGACGACCGATTCCTTGTTGCGGTTGCAGGACAGGAAGTAGGTGGAGATCGGGTCGGTGGTCGCGTCGGCGTCTGCGTGACGGGGGTCGGCGGCTGCGGCACCGGCGGGACCGGCACCCGCGGCGGCGTCACCCCCGTCCTCCCTGGCCGGGCCGCTGTGCGCCGCCGGTTCGGGTCCGGTGACGAACGGTGGGCCCCAGCCGCGGGTGTCGTCGCCCTTGCCGGGTGTCTCGATCTTGATGACGCGGGCGCCGAGGTCGCCGAGCATCATGGCGGCGTGCGGGCCGGCCAGTGCCCGGGTGAGGTCGAGCACGGTGATGTCGGACAGCGGGCC
>CAZIIX010000123.1:2867-5284 GCA_964539345.1 uncultured Actinomycetes bacterium
GGGCCTTCGGACAGCGGGCCTTCGGGCACGGTGGCTCCCTCGTGGTCGATCGGGCGGTTCCGTCGGGCCGGGGTCGGCGTCGCCGCCCGTGGTCCGGGTCGGCGGGCGCGGCCGTGTGCTCGGCGGCGTGCTCACCGGCTGCGGTGCGCGGCGAGCACGATCTGTCACCGAGCCTAAGCAGGCGGTGCGGGTTCGTCGCCGTCGCGGTTCGCCCACGATCCGCGCGCCGCATTGGCAGAAATGCTCGGACCCGCCGCGCCGTGACCCGCCGCGCCGTGACCCGCCGTGCCGTGACCCGCCGCAGCGTCCGGTCCGCCGCCGATCCGCGCGAGCGTCCGCAGGTAGACCATGGCGCCGAGGAGCAGCAGCACGCCGACCCCGATGAACGTGATCGCGCGCGGCGCGGCGTCCAGGGCGCGCGTGTCGAACAGCATCAGTTTGGCCACCGCCAGGCCGGCGACGATGAAACCGGCGACGCGCAGGATGAGGTCGCGGAATCCTTGCCACAGCAGCAGCATGCCCAGCAGCGTGATGAGCACGGTGAAGGCGATCTGTCCGCCCTGGTATCCGTCATGGTTCGGCGCGGCCGCGAACGCGAGGACCGTCGTCACGGCGAGCAGGCCGTAGCAGGTCACGGCGATCGAGATGATCATGGTCCAGGTCATCACCAGCGACCGCTCGGCCTTCGTCAGCACCCAGCGCATGTCGCCCGCGGCCCGCCGCTCGCGCGCCTCGTCGGCCTTCGAGACCTCGTCCGGGCGCTGCTGCCCGGTCGGCACCCGGCCGCGCTGCGCACCGATGCCCACCGTGCAGCGCGCGATGCTCCACCAGACGGCGGCCGCCAGTGCGATCACCATGACGCCCGCCGGCAGCACCACGGACCAGGCGGTGTCGAACACCCCGTCCGGGCCGACCAGCCCCGGTGCCGGCCAGGTCATCAGCTCGTGCAGGTGCAGGGTCGGGCCGCTGGTCAGCAGGATGATCGCCGACAGCCCGAGTGCCGGCCACAGCAGCCGGGAGTGCCGCACCGCCCCCGCGCCGGCCACGGTGATCACCGCGAGCACCAGCCACATCAGCCCGCGGGTGTCCGCCCCGAACAGGCGCATCACGACCAGCGCCGCCAGCGCCAGGGCCGACGCGTACGCGGTGATCGTGACGATGCTGCCGATCGGACCCAGTAGGCCGGGGCGTGTGCCGAGCCAGGACAACGCGCCGAAGATCACCGCCATGACGCCGGCCGTCACCGCCGCCGGCACATTGTGCAGCCGCTCCGGGGCGACCGTCATGACGCCGAGCACGAGCAGCGCGGAGCTGACGATCAGCGACATCATCACCATGACGACGTCGCTGCGGGCCGCGCTGATCCGCCGGTTGTGCGCGTGGAAATCGTCGTAGTCGCGGGCGATCTGGGCCGGATCGGTCGACGGTGTGCGAATCTCGAACGGGCCGGGGTCGACCGGGGCGAGGCCCTGGAGCTGCCGTCCGACCATCACTCCCCAGGTGATCGCGGTCAGCAGCGCGATGAGGAACAGGCCCACGGGGGTGGTGCCGCCGGACGCGATGCTCAGCAGCATGATCAACGCCGCCGCCAGCCCGGCGCCGATCCACGTCCACGACCCCAGGCGCAGCAGCAGGCAGGCCGCGCCGCCCGCGACCATGATCACCTCGAAGACCAGCACCCCGTCCGTCAGCCCGGAGCCCACCGCCGGCGCCAGCAGACCGCTGGCCAGGAACGCCAGGCCCGCCAGCCAGCGCTCGTTCCACGCCACCGACATCCACACGGCAGCGGCCACGACCGCCGCACACGCGAGGTATCCGACCGCGGGTATGACGAGGTTCGCGCTGCGCACCGCGCCGATGATGGTGAGGTATTCGACGGCCAGGCCGGTGCAGCCCAGCACGATGCCGAGCGCGGCGTGCTGGTCGCTGCGGTGCAGCAGCACGCCGCCGGCGATCAGCGCCAGTCCGAGGACGAGCCCGATGACGACGCGGGCGACCGGCCCGATCTGGTCGTTGTTGACGGCGATGGCCAGCAGCAGCACGACGCCGAGCACGATGATGGCGCCGCCGGCCCAGGCCAGCACCTTGAAGCCGGTCGTGTCCGTCCATGACGTCGGTGCCGTGGCCGCGCTCGGCTCGTCGGGCACCGGCGGGGTCGGGCCATGCCGGAGGGGATCCGGTGACACCGGGCCCCAGGGGCGAGCGCCCGCGGTGAGCCCGGTCGGCATCGGCGCGCCGAGAGCCACGGTGCCCGGGCCGCTTCCGGGCCGGCCCGGGAGACCGTGGGGCGGGGCGCCGAGCGTCAGCGGGATCGACGGAGCGCCGGGAAATGGGCCGGGAACGGCCGGGATGGCCTGCGGCGGCGTCGGAATGCTCGACAGGTCATCGTCGGCTCCGGCGGCACCGCCCGGCCTGGC
>CAZIIX010000123.1:5384-7284 GCA_964539345.1 uncultured Actinomycetes bacterium
ATCCGCGACCGGGGTACCGACGGCCTCCTCCACGCGAGCGGACACCTCGGCGAGCTGCCGGGCGATCTGGGCGAGTTGCGCCTGCAGATCGCGGAGGTCGCCGCCCTCGTGCGCGGTGTCGTCGCTGGTCACGCTGCTCCTCGGGGCCGTCGGTCGCGCGGATCCCTCACAGGGTAGACGAGGAACGCCCGCGCGCCCGGCTCACCCACAATGCGCTGGTCGGGGCCTCGTCATAGACGCCCGACCGCGGTGCGGCACCGGTCCGGTCAGCGGTGCCGCGCCACCCACTGGTGCCAGGTGACCGGCGCGCGCCCGAGCAACGCCGCCAGCACCGTGGAATTGCCGCAGATCCCGCACTTGTCGTAGTAGTCGAACATCGCCTGCAGCGACGCGGGGCGGCCCGGATCCGGGGTGCGATCCACCTCCACGCGCACGTCCCGGCCGAGCACCGCCACCGCGGCGGCGGCCATGTCGGCAGTGGTCAGCCACTCCGGCCCGGCCAGCTCGTAGGTGGCGAAGCGGTGCGCCGGGCCGGTCAGCACCTGCGCGGCGACATCGGCCACGTCGGTCAGCGCCACCGGGGAGAACAGTGCCCGCTCGGAGTACGGCAGCGGCCAGACGCCGCGGTCGCGCACGGAATCCCAGACGCCCAGCGCATTCTCGAAGTATGACGCCGGTTGCAGGATCGCCCAGTCCAGCCCGGACTCCTGCAGCCTCGCCTCCACCCGCGCCTTGTTGACGTGGTGCGGCATCGCCGGCGCGTAGGGGTGGATGACGGAGTGGTAGACGACGGTCCGCGGCCCGGCGGTCTCGCAGCGTTCGAGGAGCGGCGCGAGCAGTCCCGGCTCGTCGGGGTGCATGTTGGGTGCGATGACGTAGACCGCTCCGACCCCGTCCAGCACGCGGGCGAGGGAGTCACGGTCGGCCAGGTCGGCGGCCAGCGCCTCGGTCGCACCGGGAACCCCGGCCGCGGCCTGGTCCTCTCGGTGCACCAACGCCCGCACCGGCACGCCCCGGCGGGACAGCGCGGCCGTCACGGCACGGCCCGTCTTGCCCGCGGCACCGGTGACCGCCACCAGGTCTGTCGTCACGCCGAGCTCCCTTCGGTTCCTGCCCGTCGGCCGTCCGGCTCCGCTGCGGTGTCTCGGCGTGCGCCGGAGCGCACGGTACGACGCCCGACCCGGGCCGTCTCGCCGTTACAGCACGTCCACGTCCGCGAACCTCGCCCCGCCGGACAGCTGCGCGTAGCCGGGCCCCCGGTCGAAGAAGTCCGCCTGCTCGCCCGCGGCGATGGCCCGATCCCGCTCGCCGCGCAGCCGCGCGCGCAACTCGGCGGTCGCGTCCTCGTCGACGGCAACCTCCCGGTCCTCGCGAGTCAGCACCACGCCGTAGTCGTCCCGCGCGCCGGCGACGGACACCTTGCCCCAGCGCACGTCTCGCGCGACCTCCGCGGTCGGCCGGTCGAACGGGTCGCCCCATCCGCCGCCTCCCGTGGTGCGCACCCGGATGATCTCCCCGGCCTTGACCGGCGCGGCGTCCTCCAGCCCCTCGACCTCGCGCTCGTTCGGGCCCCCCGGATCGATGGTCACCTGGAACGGCCGGCCGGCCTTGCCCCCCTTGACCCCCCAGCAGGACAGGATGGACCGGTCCGCCACGCACATGAAGTCGGTGTCCATCTCCATGCGGTAGTGCTTCTCGTAGCCGAGCCCGCCACGGTAGCGCCCCGCGCCGCCGGAATCGACTGCCAGACCGAGACTCTCGATGCGGAACGGGAAGCGCGACTCGGTGACCTCGGTGGGCACGTTGGAGGAATCCGGCACGACGTGCACCGTGTCCTCGCCGTCCGCGTAGTACCGGCCGCCCGAGCCGCCGCCGAGGATCTCCCGCATCAGGTACGGGT
>CAZIIX010000124.1:0-1729 GCA_964539345.1 uncultured Actinomycetes bacterium
CGTTCTCACTGCAGCTAGATCCGTCAGAAGACACCGGCACGACCACGCCCACGTCTACGCCGACGAAGACCACGCCTACCGAGACGACACCCACCGAGACCACTCCGCCGAAGTCCACTTCCACGACGCCGCCGGCCTCGAAGCCGTCGGTCACGGTGACTCCGACCAGCATCGATCCGTCGGTGGACACCACGCTCACGGTCAAGGGCACCGGATTCGTCGGCGCGGGTGCCGCCAACGGCGTCTATGTGCTCTTCGGCAAGACGTCGATCTGGCAGGGCCGCGGACCGCTGGTCGCTGACGGCTGGGATGTCCAGGACTGGGCTCAGCCGAAGCAGATGAAGGACGGGGCCTTCACGATCAAACTCGACGTCCCCGCCGGAACAGTCAAGGCCGGCACCGACTACCAGGTCGCCACCTCGGCGGCACACGGGCTCGCCTTCACCGACCGCTCCCTGGACACGTTCACCCCGATCACGGTCAAGCAGTCCTCACCGGCGCCGACGACCACGACGAGTGCGCCGACGACCACGACGAGTGCCGCGACCACCACCACATCCGCTCCGGCCACGCCCACCGTGTCCATCAAGGGCGGCGATTCCGCCAACAGCGGCGTGAACGACAAGGGCGACGTCATTCCCGGCAAGACGATCACGTTCGTCGCCAGCGGTTTCGCTCCGGGCGAGAAGGTCTCTGCCACCGTCCATTCCGACCCGGTGTCGCTCGGCACCCGGACCGCGGACGCGCAGGGAACCGTCTCGTTCACCTGGACGGTGCCGGAGGGCTTCGCCGAGGGAGCGCATCGCCTTGTGCTCCAGTCGCCGAGCGTCACCAGTGAACTCGCGTTCACCGTCGCCGCCGCGTCAGCCGCGAGCAGCACGCCCGTTGTGCAGTGCACGACCGAGACCGTCCCGGCCACCCCGGGCACACCGCACCTGAGCTGGGGCATCAAGAGCAGCTTCATCGGCTACGTCCTCAGCGGTGTCGCGGACGGCACCGTCACTCCGTCGAACGGGGCGGCACGCAGCGGAGACGGCTTCACCTGGGGCGCCGGGTCCGGCACGCTCGACGGCTCCGGCCAGGGCACGCTGACCTTCCCGGGTCAGGTGCACATCACCGGCCATGGTGGGGTGCTGAACCTGACGTTGAGCAACCTGCGGGTGAAGATCACCGGTTCCTCCACCGGCACCCTGGTTGCCGATGTGCAGTCGACCGACATGGAAGGAAACGACGTGTCGGGCAACAGCATTGCGCTCGCCAACCTGTCGTTCAGCTCGCTGAGCGAGGACGGTGGCACGGCATCGGCGACGCTCACCGGTGCCGGCGCCAAGGCGTTCGCTGGCTTCTATGACGCCGGCGAAGCCCTCGACCAGCTGCAGGTCTCGATCACCGGCGCGAAGGCGGCGACCACCGTGGAGCGCTGCACCGATGCGGCCGGCAACGCGGTCGATGCGGACGGCAACTCCGTCACCGGGCTCGCCGAGACCGGATTCGACACCGGCAGCATGGCGGCGCTCAGCGCATTCCTCGCCGGAGCCGGAGTGCTCCTGCTGCTGCTCGCGCGTCGGCGCACCGCGGCAGCACGGATGCACTGATCCGCTCACCGTCGTGATGCGCGGCTACACCGCCTCGCACCACGGCAGCAACGGCGAGCGTCGGGCGGCAGGCACCCGCCGCCCCACCCCCCCCGAGACCCAGGGACCCGCTGACAAACAAGATTCGGCCACCG
>CAZIIX010000124.1:1739-7268 GCA_964539345.1 uncultured Actinomycetes bacterium
GCGGTTGGGGGCCCCCCCCCCCCCCCCCCCCCCCCCCCCCCCCCGGGGGGGGGGGGGCCGCCCCCCCCCCCCCCCCCCCCCGCCGCCCGAGACACAGGGACGATCTGACAACAATGATGCGGCAACGACAACGACTCGTCCGAGTGGCGACGGCTGCGATGACGGCGCTCGCGCTCGTCACGACCGCCTGCGGGGCAGGACCGGCCAGCGACACCGGCACTGTCGGCGGCGCGTCCTCGGCAGGTCGAGCGGCCGACGGTGCCTCGGGGTCGGCCGCGTCAGGCAGTGACACGTCCACGACCGGGGACAACGCCGCGCCGGACAGTGCCGCGCCGGACAGCGCCGCGCCGGACAGCGCCTCGCCGGGCGAAAGTGCCGCGCGCACCGCCGCCGCACCGTCCGGCGAGCAGGGCGCGGCCCCGTCAGCGGCCTCGTCGGACGACGCGGACGACGCGGTCGATGCGCTGAGCCTGACCGGTCCGGTGAGCGTCCCCGACGTCCCGGACATGACGCCGATCGTCACCGACCCGCATCCGTCGTTCCCGGTGACGGTCACCGACTCCCGAGGCAAGTCCGTCACGATCGCCAGCGCGGACCGGGTCATCGCCCTGGACCTGTATGGCACGTTGACGGATACGATCATCGCCCTCGGGCTGCAGGACCGGCTCGTCGGCCGCGGCGTGTCCGACACCCAGGAGGTGCTCAAGGATCTGCCCGTGGTCAGCCTCGGCGGAATCGATCTGAACGTCGAGGCCGTGCTCGACCTGAAGCCGGACCTGATCCTGACGAATATGACGATCGGCTCGGCCGAGCGCTACCAGCAGCTCGAAGCGGCCGGCGTCACCGTGCTGCGCTTCGACCAGGTCCCGTCGATCGCGCACATCCCGGACGAGATCCGCCAGGTCGGCGCCGCATTCGGAATGAAGGACCAGTCGGAAGCCGTCGTCGACTACACCGAGCAGCATCTCACCCAAGCGCGCAGGGAGATCGCGGAGCTGCGGTCCGCCACCCCGCGTCAGCCCCGGGCGATCGTCGCCTACGTCCGCGGTAGCGCCGGGCTGTTCTTTATCCTGGGTGCGGACTACGGCGCGGCCGATGTGCTGCGCGAACTCGGGCTGGAGGACGTCGCCAGCGAGAACGGCATCAAGAATCTGACACCGGCGAACGCGGAATCGCTGGTGAAACTGGACCCGGAGATCGTGTTGACCATGAAGGCAGGCGTGAAGTCCGCGGGCGGCGTCGACGCCTTCCTCCAGCGACCCGGCATGTCCGCCACCACCGCGGGCCAGCACCATCGCGTGATCACCGCGGCCGACAGCCAACTACTGTCCTACGGGCCACGCACCCCCGCGAGCCTGGTCGGCCTGGCGCGCGCCATCTACACCGCCCATGCTTCTTAGGGAGGGCCGCGCGACGCGGGCCCTGGTGGCCGGCGTCATCCTCACGGCGGCACTGGTCGCCACGGTCATCCTCTCGGCGTCCATCGGCCAGTTCAGCACGAGCTTCTCCGAGGTGGTCGGCTCCGTCATCCGCGGTATCACCGGCGGCGGCGCGTCCGACCCCGACACCGCCCGCCTTGACTCGGCGCTCTGGGCCATCCGGTTCCCGCGCGCGACCCTGGGGATCCTGATCGGCGCCTGTCTGGCGGTGGCCGGCGCGGTGATGCAGGGCGTGTTCGCAAACCCGTTGGCCGAGCCGAGCATCATCGGCGTCAACGCCGGAGCGTCGGTCGGAGCCGGCGTGGTGTTCGTCTTCGGCTTCGTCATGGCCAGCACGTGGGCGCTGCCGGTCGCGGCGTTCCTCGGCGCATTGCTGATATCGCTGGCCGTGTGGGCATTGTCGCGCACCGGCGGCACTGCCGCCGTCATCACGCTGATCCTCACCGGAATCGCCATCAACGCTGTGGCGACGGCCGCGACGAGCTTCCTGATCTTCCTGGGGGACACCGCATCCCGCGAGCAGATCATCTTCTGGCAGCTGGGCACACTGGGCGGTGCCACCTGGACCAGCGTCGCCGTGACGGGGGTCGTCTTCGCCGTCGGGTTCGCGGGCTGCATGGCGGTCCGGCGGCAGATCGATGTGCTCGCGCTCGGGGATGCGGCGGCATCGTCGACCGGGGTCCCCGTCGAGCGACTTCGCATCATCGCGATCGTGCTCGTCTCGGTGCTCACCGCGGTGGCCGTCGCGTTCGGCGGCATCATCGCGTTCGTGGGGCTGATCGTGCCGCATGCGCTGCGTCTCACGGTCGGCCCGTCGCACCGCTCCCTGATCCCGCTGTCCGCGCTCGGCGGTGCGCTGCTGCTCAGCCTGGCGGACATCGCCGCACGCACCGTCATCCCGTTCGCCGACCTGCCGATCGGGATCTTCACCGCCGTCGTCGGCGGCCCGCTGTTCCTGATGATGCTGCGCCGCACCCTGCGCGGCTACCGGATGGGGCGCTCATGACGAACCTCATCGTGTCCGGCGCCACCGTCCGGGCCGGCGGCGCGACCATCCTCCGCGATGCGTCCGTGGACTTCGAGAGCTATTCCGTCACCGGCATTATCGGCCCCAACGGCGCGGGCAAGTCGACCCTGCTGGCGGTCGCCGCGGGCGAGCGGAACCCCGATGCCGGGACCGTGACGCTGGGCGGCGAGGACATCGCGCACCTGAGCACGCGACACCTGGCCCGCCGCCGTGCCGTCATGCCGCAGGACACGTCGGTGGCGTTCCCGTTCACCGTCCGCGAGGTGGTGACGATGGGGCGCACCGCCTGGGGCGAGAGTGCGGCGGTCAGCGATCGCATCGCGGCCGACGCGCTCGAGCAGGTCGGGCTGACGGAGTTCGCCGACCGCAGCATCACCACCCTGTCCGGCGGCGAGCACCAACTCGTCGCGTTCGCGCGCGTCATGGTGCAGGCCACGCCGGTCGGCCCGGACAGCATCATCCTGCTTGACGAGCCGACCGCGGCGATGGACATCGCACACGCGGAGACCACACTGGCAACGGCGCGACTGCTGGCCGCGCAGGGTGCCGCCGTCGGCGTCGTGTTGCACGACCTGGACGCCGCGGCCGCCTACGCCGACCGGCTGGTCCTGATGGAGCACGGCAGGATCCGCCGAAGCGGCAGCGTGGCAGAGGTCTGTCGGGCCGAGGAACTCAGCCAGGCGTACGGCACCCCCATCGAGGTCTTCCACCACGGCGGCAGGCTGCGGGTGGCCCCCAGCCGCGTGACCGTGGGCTGACCGAGAGGCGCACCCGCACGCGCCGCGGATCGGCCACACCGGCCGCGCGGTCCGCTCGGCCGCGGATCGGCCAGCTGCGCATCCCGGGCCGCGGGGCGAGACGGATACAGTCAATGAAGTGAGCACTGCGACGACGCCGGCCTACGTCCCGGATCCTCGTCGATGGCGCATCCTCGGCACCGTCAGCATCGCGCTGGCCATGACGCTCATCGACGTGAGCATCCTGAACGTGGCCCTTCCCTCGATCCAACACGGGCTCGGCGCCACCAACGCCGACATCCAATGGGTGCTCTCCGGTTTCGCACTGACCTTCGGTATCGGCCTGGTCACCGCCGGGCGGGCCGGGGACCTGTTCGGCCGCGGCGGACTGTTCATCATCGGCGTGGCCATCTTCACCGCCACCTCGACGTGGGCTGGTCTGGCCGCCGGGCCGCTGATGCTCAACATTGCCCGGGCGGTGCAGGGCCTGGCGGCCGGTCTGATCAGCCCGCAGGTGATCGGCATCGTGCAGGACTACTTCCGCGGCGCCGAGCGCGGCCGGGCGTTCGGTGTGTTCGGCGCCGTCGTCGGTGGATCGGTCGCCGCCGGTCCGGTGCTCGGCGGCGTCATCATCAACGTCTTCGGCACCGAGCACGGGTGGCGCTGGATCTTCTTCGTCAACATCCCGGTTGGTGTGCTGGCCATCGTGCTGGCGGTGCTGTGGATCCCGCGGCCCCTGCTGCGACGATCACCGCCCGACGAGTCGGGGGGACACGGCCGCCGCCACGACCTCGACCCGGTCGGGGCGGTCCTGCTCGGCCTCGCGGTGCTCGCGATCATGCTGCCGTTCGTCGAGTCGCGCAGCAACGACTGGAGCTGGTTCGCGCTGCCGCTGGGCGTGCTGATCCTCATCGGCTGGCTCGCCTGGGAGCGGAGCTACCGGGCGCGCGGGCGCAGCCCGATGGTCGATCTGCGCATCTTCCGCGTGCGGAGCTTCGCCACCGGATCCGCCGTCATGGGCCTGTGGTTCCTCGGCATGACGAGCATCTGGGTCCTGATCAACCTGTATTTCCAGGAGGGCCTGCACCACAGCGCGCTGGCGTCCGGACTCGTCGGCCTCCCGTCGGCCATCTGCAACGGGGTGGCGGCATTGGTCGCCGGGAAACTGGTCGGCACCTACGGACGGGCGGTGGTCATCGCCGCGGTCTACATCGGCATCGCCGGGGTGGGGCTGACCATGCTCGTGGTGTGGCTGCGGTCGACCGGCAGTGTCAGTGAATGGTGGATGCTGGGCAGCCTGACCGTGATCGGCATCTCACAGGGGTCGGTGGTCGGACCGAACCAGGCGCTGACGCTGGCCGATGTGCCGCTGGATTACGCGGGCAGTTCCGGCGGCGTCATGCAGACCGTGCAGCGCATCGCGACGGCGGTCGGCATTGCGGTGGTCACGGCGATCACGTTCACCGTGCTCGGTGACCATGTCAGCAACTGGCCGGCGGCGTTCAACGTCGGCATGGGCGTGATCGCGGTGATCATGGTGCTGACGCTGCTCGTCGCCTATGTCGACCTGCGGCAACGTCACGGGCGCGTCGGCCTGGACGGCCCGGTGGGCGAGGGGGCATCCGCCTGACGACGGTCCGGCGAACACTCTAAAAACCGAAGCGCTTGACAATAGAGCGCGCGCGGCGCATTCTAATGACGAGTTGTCTTGTTGTTAGAGATTGGAAGTGCCATGACGACGACAAAGGGAAGTGCCTCGGCACAGGAAAGCACCTCGACGGGAACGCCGGATCCGGCGACACGTCCGACCGGACCCGCGGGCGGCGGAGCCGCGACACACGGCGCCGCGACCGCCCCGGCGGCGGGCCCAGCAGCAATCGCCACCCCACCGGCCACTGCCGCGGGCGCGGCTGCCGGCGCGCAGGCCGCGTTCTGGATCCTGCGCGTGGGATTCGTGGTCCTACCGCTGTGGATGGGCATCGACAAGTTCTTCAACGGAATGACCGACTGGCCACACTATCTGGCCCCCTGGATCGTCGACATCATCCCGTTCTCCGCCCAGACCGCGATGTACGTGGTCGGCGCCATCGAGATCATCGCCGGCATCGCGATCGCGCTCAAGCCGCGATACGCGAGTTTCGTGGTCGCCGCGTGGCTGGCCGGCATCATCATCAACCTGCTGACCTACTCCGGCTTCTACGACGTCGCGCTGCGTGACTTCGGGCTGTTCGTCGCCGCGGTGGCGCTGGCCGCGCTATCGCAGGTCTTCGATCGTCCGCTCGGGGCGGCGACGCGCTGAGTGAAGTCGTCGGTCGCCGTTGTGGGT
>CAZIIX010000125.1:0-1599 GCA_964539345.1 uncultured Actinomycetes bacterium
CTGCCGACCATGCGCGAGCGCGGGTGGGGGCGGATCCTGTCGATCGGATCCAGCGGCGTCGCCGAGCCGCTCGACGGACTGGTGCTCTCCAACGTCGGCCGCTCCGCCCTGGCCGCGTACCTGAAGACGCTGGCCACCGAGGTCGCCGGCGAGGGCGTGACGGTCAACATGCTGCTGCCCGGGCGCATCGATACCGAGCGGGTGCGCAGCCTGGACGCGGCGCGGGCCGACCGGCAGCATCGCGATCCGGCCGATGTGGCCGCCGATGCCGCCGCGACGATCCCCGCCGGCCGGTACGGCGCGCCCGTCGAGTTCGGTGCGGTGGCGGCGTTCCTGTGTTCCGACCAGGCGGGGTACGTGACCGGGTCCGCGATCCGCTGTGACGGCGGGCTGGTGGGGCACCTGTAGCCGGCGCGACGGCGGCGCCCGGAGGGCATCCGGACGCCGCCGCGGCGGGTGTCAGGCGGCCGGGCCGGTGCCGAGCCTGATGGACGCGTGGTGCGCGGCGCCGTCGGTGCCCGTCCACCCCAGCTTCACCGTCTGCCCCGGGTGATCCTGGAGCAGCAGGGGGCTGAGATCCTTCGCCGCATCGATGGTGTGCCCGTCCAGGGACGTGATGACGTCGCCCGGTTGCAGGCCCGCCTTGGCCGCCGCGCCGCCGGCGATGACGCCGTCCACGAGGGCGCCCGACGTCGCGCTGCCGTTCGGGGCAGTGCCGTTCGGGGCAGCGCCGTTCGGCAGCGTCTGCCCGCCCTGTGACCGGCTCGACGTCGATACCAGGACCCCGAGCGCCGCGGTGGGCCCGACGTGGATCGTGCTGGTGCCGTCGCCCGATTCGATCGTCGAGGCGATGGACGTGGCCTTGTCGATCGGGATCGCATAGCCGTCATGGCCGCTGGTGGTCGCCGCGAGCCCGACGGACGCCGCGGTGTCCATGCCGACGACCGTGCCGGAACCGGTGACCAGCGGGCCGCCGGAGTCGCCGGCCTGGATGTCGGCGTTGACCTCGATCAGACCCGAGAGCTTCGTGGTGGTGCCGTACATCTCGTCGCCGACCGTGATCGACTTGTTCAGCGCGGTGACCGATCCGCCCGCCGCCGACGGCGTTCCGCCGAGACCGCCGGCATTGCCGACGCCGACGATCGCCTCGCCGACCTTCAGGTCCTGCGAATCGCCGATCGGGGCGGTGGACAGGTGCGAGGCGTTCTGGAGCTGCAGCACGGCGACGTCATCGGTGGGGTCGTATCCGACGACCGTCGCGGGATAGGTCTTCCCGTTGGCGATGTCGGTGGCCGAGATGCTCGTCGCGCCGTCGATGACGTGGTTGTTGGTGAGCACCTCACCGGACGAGGTGAGCACGATGCCGGTGCCGGCACCCATCGCCCGCTGATACTGGAACGTGACGTTGATGTCCACGACCGCGTCATCGATCTTCTTCGCGACGGCGGCGACGTTGTCGGGCGCACCCGGCGCGGAGGTGATGCGGGAGCTGGACGAGCCCGGCGCCGTGGCGCTCCCCGTCCCGCCGCCAGTGCTGCCGGAGCCGCCGGAGCCGCTGCCGCCCGGTGCCAGCCCGGGGAAGAGATCGCGCGGCAGCAG
>CAZIIX010000125.1:1699-7244 GCA_964539345.1 uncultured Actinomycetes bacterium
GGATCCCGGCCAGGCCCCGGCGGTCCAGGTCTGCCCGGGCCGGTGCTCCGCGCCCGGCTGTCCGGGGGCTGGCTGCGATGGGGGCTGTGCTCCCGGCGTCGACGGGTTCTGCCACGGTTCGTGTGGTGTGGTCATGGCCGATCATCCCCTGGGAAGTCGTTCCTGCCTGTCGACCTCCACGCAACGCCGCGCGGTTGAGGATTCGATGAGACGTCGCTGGGAACGGAAAGCGACTTCCCGCGGCGACGCACCGGCCCGGCCGCGTCGGTCGGCCGGAGCGGGCCCGCGTCCAAAAGCCGGTCGGGCGCAGCAGCCCCTCTCCCCGTAGGCGGTCAGCCGGAGCGGCCCCTCTTCCAATAGCCGGTGAACGTGATGCGCGCCTTCGGAACCCCGCACGCGACGAGATGCCGGCGGCTGCCGGCGACGAGCGCCTGCTCTCCCGCCAGGTAGGCGTGCAGGGTCGATGGCACGACCGGCGAGAACTCCCGAACCGCCGCCAGCGCCAGCTCTCCGGGGCGCTGATCCTCCGAGGTCCGCGGCAGGTAGCGCACGGTCACCCCGTCCGGCGCCTCGAGGTGCTGTTCGTCCTCGGCACAGGGGATCTCGATCAGCGCGAGGCCGGTGGATCCGCGGGGCAGATCGCGAACGATCCCGGCGATCGCCGGCAGCGCGGACTCGTCCCCGACCAGCAGCACCGACTCGGTGTCGTCGAGCGGATCGAAACCGCGCCCCTGATCGATGAACGCGACCCGGTCGCCGGCAGCGGCCCGGCGCGCCCACGGCCCGGCGATGCCCTGGTCGCCGTGCGCGACGAAGTCCACGTCGAGTTCGCCGTCGGCGCCGCGCAACTCGCGGACGGTGTAGTTGCGGAACGGCGGACGGGTGCCTGACTTCGTGCTCAGGTAGCGCAGATACGACGTCATACCGAATCCGTCGGGCAGGGCCGAGAAATCGGTGTCGCCGTCCGGTCGCGGCAGGAACAGACGGAACCACTGGTCGAAACCGCGTGCGGGCAAGCGCGTGATGTCGTCGCCGGCCAGGGTCACGCGGATCATGTGCGGGCCGACCTGTGCGGTGCGGACCACCTCGGCGCGGTAGAGGCCGGTGATCCTCCGTCCGTCCGTGAAACCCACGGCTCCCTCCGATCCGGGTCGGGCACGCCCGCGCCGGGGTGTACCGGTAGGTCCTCCCGCGCGGCCCTCCGGCGAGCGGACCCGCCGGCGCGAGGATAGGTGAGCCTAACCTAACATAGTCGGTGTGCCGCGGTCGTCAGAGCAGCGAGCCGAGCCACCAGCCGAGCGCGGCCGCCGCCAACCCGACCACCGCGGGAACGACGACATTCGCTGCGGCGAAGGCGCGTTCGCGGTGCGACCCCAGCTCGTAGCTCTGCCATGTCCAGGTGGAGAACGTCGTGTAGGCCCCGCACACGCCCGTCCCGACGACCAGCGCCGCCGGGGGTGGCAGGGCCAGCGCGGCCAGGAAGCCGAGGACGAGCGCCCCGGAGAGATTGACCGCCAGGGTGCCGAACGGGAACCGGGCACCGAACCGGCGGGCCACGGCGCTGTCGACCAGCAGCCGCAGACTCGCACCCACGCCCCCGGCGACGAGCAGCCCGATCCAGGTGAGGGCCGTCATTCCTGCTCGACCTCGCGTACCAGCCGGACCGCGGTCATGGCCAGGTGTGCGACCAGCAGTCCGGCCGCGATGCTGCCGACGACATACCCTGCCGCGAGCAGGATGTGGCCGTGCCGCAGCATCGCCAGCGCTTCGACCTGGAGGGTGGAGAACGTGGTCAGTCCGCCGCACAATCCGGTGCCCAGCAGCAGCCGTCGATACTCGTGCCGCGGGCGGGTCGTGGTGATGACGATGACCAGGGCCGCCGTGCCGGCGATGTTCACCGCGAACGTGTCCCACGGCCAGTCGCCGCTTGCCGCGGGCAGCAGGGTGGCCACCAGGGCGCGCAGTCCGGTGCCGATCGCGCCGCCGACGAAGACGGCGAGCAGGGCGCGCCAGTCGTGGCCGAGCATGCCGCGGGCCGAGTCGTCCGCCGCCGCGCCCGTGGTCACCGGCTCACCCTATGCCGGGCGCGCAGCACGTCCGCCGTGGCCCGGCACCGGCACCGCGCCGACCCCCGGCTCCGCAGCTGCGCGGTTCAGAGCTGCGCAGCGGGAGCGCGCCGCAACGTGTCGACGGGCTTGCGCACCGGCAGTAGCGCGATCAGCCCGACGGCGAGTACCAGCAGGATGCCGACGATGCCGGCGCGGTTCGCGGAGAACAGGTCCACGAACAGGGCGAACAGCGCCGGGGCGAGGAACGACACGGCGCGGCCGGTCGTGGCGTACAGGCCGAACAGTTCGCCTTCCTTCCCCGGCGTGGCCAACCGCGCCAGGAACGTCCGCGACGACGACTGGGCCGGGCCGACGAACAGGCACAGGATCAGCCCGAAGATCCAGAACATGGTGGGGCCGGACAGGAACAGCAGGGTGATCCCGGCCGCGAGCATGCCGATCAGCGAGGTCGTGATCACGGCCTTGGGACCGATCCGGTCGTCGAACCGGCCGGCCGTGACGGCGCCGAGCGCGGAGACCACATTGGCCACCACGCCGAAGATCAGCACGTCGCCCTGGGAGAACCCGTACACCTTGACCGCCAGGATGGCACCGAACGTGAACACCCCGGCCAATCCGTCCCGGAACAGCGCACTGGCCAACAGGAAGTAGGCGGTATGACGTTCGGTCTTGATCAATCGCGCGATGTCCCGGAACAGGTGGCGATACGCCTGGAAGAAGTTCGGGCGCTGCGTCGCCGGGACCCCCGGCACCTCGGGAACCTTCACCAGCACCGGGATCGCGAACAGGGCGAGCCACCCGGCGGCGAGCAGGGCGATCACCCGGATGTTCAGGCTCTCGTCGGTGCTCACCCCGAACAGCGCCCAGTCGGCGATGAAGCCGACATAGCAGATCAGCAGCAGCACGATGCCGCCGAAGTAGCCCATCGACCACCCGAAACCGGAGACGCGGCCGATGTTGTCGGGAGTGGAGATCTGCCGCAGCATCGCGTTGTACGACACGCCGGCGAACTCGATGACGATGGAACCGAGGCCGACCAGCACCAGACCGAGCCAGAAGTAGTGCTCATCGGGCTTGACCCAGAACAGTCCTGCGGTGGCCACCACTGTGACGAACGTGAACGCTCCGAGGGAGAGCCGCCGCTTGCCGCCCGCGTCGGCGCGCTGCCCGGTGACCGGGGCGAGCACCGCGATGAAGAACCCGGCGATGCCCATCGACCAGGCCAACCACGACGTCGCCACGGTGCACTCCTGGTCGGGGCCGAGATCGGAGCACAGTCCCACGCCGACCTTGTCCACCAGGTACACCGAGAACACGAACGTGACGATGATCGCGTTGAACGCGGCCGAGCCCCAGTCCCACAGCGCCCAGGACACCACTTGGCCCCTGGGCGCGGGTGTCCGGGAGACGGCAGCCGGCGGCGTGACGCTACTCATAGACACAGAGCCTACGGACCAACGGGACGAGCGCCACCCGACGGACCGTGACGGAGATGACGACGCATCGGTGACCAAAGGCCCCGGCCCGCCGCGGATGCCGCGGATAGCCTGGCCGGGTGACCCAGAGTGTGTTCGTCGCCGCGGCCGAAGGTGCCTCCGTCAAGTCCATCGTGGCGCTCGGCCTGACCGACGCCCTGACCCGCCAGGTCGACCGGGTGGGCGTGTTCCGCCCCGTCACCCCCTCGGCCGAGGAGGACCTGGTCGTCGACCTGCTGCTGGCGCACCCGGCGGTGCGGCAGGACCGGGCCAGCGCGATCGGTGTGAGCTACCGGCAGGTGCATGCCGACCCGGCCGCCGCGCACGCCGAGATCGTCGCCAGGTTCGCCGATCTCAAGCGACGCTTCGACGCGATCGTCGTGCTGGGCAGCGACTTCGCCGATGTCGGCACGGCCGGGGAGCTCACGTTCAATGCGCGGGTGGCCGCCGACCTGGGGTCGCCCGTCGTGCTGGTCGTCTCCGGGGCGCGGCGCACCCCGGCCGAGGTCGGCGGCGTCGCGGAGGCGGCCCTGGCCGAACTGCGCGCCGCGCACGCCCAGGTGGTGGCGGTGATCGCCAACCGGGTCGATCCTCGGCTGCGGGACGCGACGGCGGAGCGGTTGCGCGACCTGCTGGATCTGCCGGTCGGGGCCATCCCGGAGGTGCCGGTCCTGGTCGCGCCCTCGGTCGGGGCGCTGGTCGCCGCCTGCGACGCCCGGCCGTTCCGCGGCGACGAGGAGTGGCTGCGCCGGGAGTCGCTCGGGGTGGTGGTGGCCGCGATGTCGCTGCCGAACGTGCTCACCCGGCTGCGTCCGGGCTGCACCGTCATTGCGCCGGGGGACCGCTCCGACCTGCTGCCCGGCCTGGTGCTGGCCCACCAGGCGGGCACCTACGGGCACCTGTCCGGCATCGTGCTCACCGGCGGCTACACCCCGCCGGAACCGGTGCAGGCGCTGATCGACGGGCTCGACCAGGAGCTTCCCATCGCGGTCTCCCCGCACGACACGTTCGCCACCGCCTCCGCGCTGGCCGACGTGCGCGGCCGGCTGACCGCCGACTCGCCGGTGAAGGTCGAGACCGCGCTCCGGGTGTTCGCCGAATCCGTCGACGGAGCGGAAATCCTTGCCGCGCTGGACGTCCCACCGTCGGGTGTCGTCACGCCGCTGATGTTCCAGTTCCGGCTGATCGAGCGGGCCCGGACCGAGCGGCGGCACATCGTGCTTCCGGAGAGCGGCGACGACCGGATCCTGCGCGCCACCGCCTCCCTGCTCCGGCTCGGCGTGGCCGACGTGACGCTCATCGGCGCCGAGACCGTCGTGCAGTCCCGCGCCTCGGCGCTGGGACTGGACATCGCCGGCGCCCGCATCGTGTCCCCCGACGATGCCGCGCTGCGCCGCCGGTTCGCCGACGAGTACGTCCGGCTACGCGCCCATCGGGGTATGACGCAGGAGCGGGCGTTCGACGCGGTCGGGGACCCAGTGCATTTCGGGACCATGATGGTGCACGCCGGGATGGCCGACGGCATGGTCGCCGGCGCGGCGCACACCACCGCGGAGACGCTGCGGCCCGCGTTCGAGATCATCCGCACCGCACCGGGCACCTCGGTGGTCTCCAGCGTGTTCCTGATGTGCCTGGCCGACCGGGTGCTGGTGTACGGGGACTGCGCCGTCATCCCCGACCCGACCAGCGAGCAGCTGGCGGACATCGCCGTCTCCGCGGCCGACACCGCGGCGCGGTTCGGCATCGATCCCCGGGTGGCCATGCTGTCCTACTCGACCGGCTCGAGCGGCACGGGTGCGGACGTGGACAAGGTGCGCGCGGCCACCGCGCTGGTCCGGGAACGCCGCCCGGAGCTGGCGGTGGACGGGCCCATCCAGTACGACGCGGCCGTCGACCCGGGCGTCGCCGCCGCGAAGGCGCCCCGATCCCCGGTCGCCGGCCGGGCCACCGTGCTGGTCTTCCCCGACCTCAACACCGGCAACAACACCTACAAGGCGGTGC
>CAZIIX010000126.1:0-2319 GCA_964539345.1 uncultured Actinomycetes bacterium
CGACGTCGGTACGCGAGCCCGGCCGGGCAGGGTCCGAACGGAGGAAGGGCCGCATTATTCAGATAATAGCGTGCGTGAAAGTATGTGGTGCGCAAGCGCGGCGGCACCCGCTGTGGTCTGGGCGACAGCGTCCGCGGCGGCCGCGACCGGCGGCGACCGGCGGCGACCAATTAGTTGCGTCGGTGTTAGCATCACGGGCGTGTTCGATCCCGGTGCCGCCTCCGTCCTGAGCGCGCTCGAAGCGTTCATGCAGGTCTTGATGAGTAATGCGGAGGACGCCGGCTTCGAGTCCCTGATGGACAGCGAGCTGACGTTCTCGCAGGCGCGCACGATCATGGTGCTCGGCCAATCGGGCGAACCGCTGCCGATCAAGGATCTCGCCGCCAGGATCCAGCTCTCGGTCGCGGCCGCCGGGCGCAATGTCGAGCAGCTCGTCCGCGCCGGCCTGGTCGACCGTGTCGAGGACGGGGCCGACCGGCGCATCAAGCGGGTCTCGCTCTCGGCGAAGGGGCGGGAGCAGATCGGCCAGTTCGTCCGCGCCAAACGCAGCCGCGCGCTGACGGTGCTCGAAGGCCTCTCCCCCGACGACCGGGTCCGGCTCCTCGCCGCCTTCACCCCGATCCTGGCCACCTTCGGCACCGCCACCTGCTTCCCCGAGGAGATCGCACCATGACGGACTCCCGCCCCCGTCGGAACGGCGCGTGGCCCGGGCGGGAGCTACTCCGCGATGCGCGAGGCACGCTGGCATCGCTGGGGGCGACCGGGCGGCGGGTGCACTCCCCCTCGCCGGAGCCCCCGACGCGCGCCCATTTCGACGGCCGCCGGTTCCGCAACACCGACGTCGATGCCCGATGGACCCCGCGGGTGGCGGCGTCGCTGGTGCGCCGATTGGCGAGGCAGCGCTCGTCCGGCAACCCGCCCGGCGCCATACCCGTCGAGCGGCCGGACCTTCCCGGAGCCGCGCAGCAGCTGGCCGCGACCTGGCTGGGGCATGCGACGGTCCTGCTGGAGATCGACGGGTACCGGGTGCTCGCCGACCCGATGTTCAGCGATCGCGCCTCACCCTCGGCGCTGGTGGGCCCACGCCGGCTGCACCCGCCGCCGCTGACCGTCCCGGACCTGCCCGCGGTGGACGCCGTCCTGATCTCGCACGACCACTACGACCATCTCGACCGGGACACCGTCACCGCACTGACGGCGACCTCGGCGGCGCCGTTCCTGGTGCCGCTGGGCATCGGCGCCCACCTTCGCGGCTGGGGAGTGCCGGCCGACCGGGTCGTCGAGCTCGACTGGGACGCCGAGCACCGGCTGGGCGCGCTGTCCCTCACCTGCACGGAGGCGCGGCACTTCTCCGGGCGCGGGCCGGTGCGGAACCGGACGCTGTGGTCGTCCTGGGCGATCGCCGGGCCCACCCGCCGGGTGTTCTTCGGTGGCGATACCGGCTACACGGCGGCGTTCATCGAGATCGGGCACCGGCACGGGCCCTTCGACCTCGCGGTGCTGCCGATCGGCGCCTATGACGCCGCCTGGCCGGATATCCATCTGACACCGGAACAGGCGCTGCGCGCGCATCGCGACCTGACCGGGTCCGTCCTGCTGCCGATCCACTGGGCGACGTTCAACCTGGCACCGCACGGCTGGGCGGACCCGATCGAACGGCTGCTACGCGCCGCCGGCGACCGCGGCGATGCGATCGCCTGCCCGCGGCCGGGACGCCGCATCACGCTCGACCAGCTGCCGGAACGCGAATTCTGGTGGCGCACCGCGAGTCCCGCGTCGCACGCCGCGCCGGGCGGCGACCCGCGGGCCGACGGCGCGGACTGATCCCGCGGCCGGAGCCGTCTGAAGCGTGCGGGCGATCGCCACCAGCAGCGCGAGCATCAGCACCATCAGGATCCGCTCGATCAGCCCGGCCGCGGCGAGCGCCGGGACCAGCAGGTCAGCGACGGGCCCGGAGAACACCTTCGGGATCTGCACCGTCATGGACGCGACGACCGTTGCGGCGCAGGCGATGCTGAGCAGGCGCACCCGCCGCTCCTGCGGTCGCCGGGTGCCGCCGGGGCCGCAGCCGGACGAGAGCCAACCCGCGATGGGCACGGCCACGAACATGACGGCGGCCGCCCATCGGTGAATCTGCGCCGGCAGGCTGATCGCGTCCAGCCCGGGCGGGTCGGTGGGAAAGATCGTGGCCAGCAGCAGGGCCGCCGAACCCACCGCGACGACGGCGGCCAGCACGGTCCTGCCGTGCCGCATCACGGTTCTCAGCAGTGCCAGCCATCCGGCCAGCGCGAGGAACCCGGCCAGCGGGAACAGCCAGGA
>CAZIIX010000126.1:2419-7165 GCA_964539345.1 uncultured Actinomycetes bacterium
CCGCAGTCGCTGCTCGACGTCTGCGCGGGCGGGACGGTGCGGGCGATCCTCGCCGGGCACTACCACCATCCGCTGACCACCTCCGAGCGGGCGATCCCGGTGATCGTCGCGCCGGGGGTGGCGAACACCGCGGATGCGCACGGCCCGGCCGGGCACGAGCGGGCGCTGGTGGGCTCCGGATACGCCGTCATCGACATTCCGCTCGGCTCCGCCTCGACCTCGCCCGCCGCGTCGGCCCCGCGGGTGACGATCCACCATGCCCCGTCGCTCGATGACGGCCGGGTGATCTTCGATCTGGGCCCCGAGGAGGTCGCCGCCATCGCCGCGAAGGCGGGCCCGCCGCAGCTGGACGGCGCCGCCCGCTAGGAGCTGATGCGCTTCTCGATCAGCGACAGCGCCCGGGCGCGGGCCGTCTCGCCGGTGGGTCCGCGCTGCGCGACGAGCACCTCGACCAGGCCCTCGAGCACCAGGGTCAGCGCCGCCCGGGAGGTGTGGAAGAGCTCGTCGGAGAACGAGTCGTTCACCGGCGGCACGACCAGCGCATGGGTGGCGTGTTCGAGCAGCGGGGCACGGGCGAACGAGGTGACGACCGCGACGTCCGCCCCGGTCTCGCGGGCGGCCGCGGCGGCCTCGATCGTGGTCTGGGTGGCTCCGGAGCCGGAGATCACCAGGCAGGCCGACCCGGCCGCGAGGTTCGCCGCGGCGATCTGCTGCGCGAGCGTGTCCGGCAGGAACTCCGCCGGCCGGCCCGCGGCCCCCAGCCGCATCGCCACGTCCAGGCCGAGCGGCGCGGACAGGCCGGTCGCCACGACGACCACCCGCGCGGCCCGATCCAGCACGGTGACGAACCGGCCGACCGCGTCCTCGGTGAGCGCGGCCATGATGCGCGGCAGGTTGCGGGCGAACTGGTCCAGCCGGTGGTGCAGGGTCCCGTCCCCGCCGACCGCCCCGTCCCGGGCCCCGGACAGTGCCACCTCGCGGGCGAGTGCGACGCGCATCTGCGGGTAGCCGTCATAGCCGAGGGTCTGCGCGGTGCGGATGACCGAGGCGCGGCTGACCCCGGCCAGCTCGGCGAGTTCCTGCGCGGTGCACTCCACCGCGGCCGCCGCATCGGCGACCAGCCGGTCCGCGACGCGTCGTTCGGTCGGCGGCAGCGCGGCGGCCAGCGCGGCGATGCGCGCCGAGATCGGCGCGTCAGTGGTGTCGGGCCAGGCCACGAGCGCGGGCACCTTCCATGATGCGGCGACGGATCATGCCGGAGATGAGGTCGAACAGCATCGTAATGGCCACCACCACGATGAGCAGCATGCCGACGGTGTCCCACTGCCGGTAGTTGGTGTAGTTGGCCAGCATGCTGCCGATGCCGCCGGCGCCGACCAGGCCCAGCACGGCCGAGGTGCGGATGTTGATCTCGAACCGGTACAGCGCGAACGACATCAGCGCGGGCACGGTCGCCGGCCACAGCGCCCACCGGGTCACCTCGGCGGTCGATCCGCCGGCGGCCCGCACCGCCTCGGCGGCCCCGGACTGGGTGGACTCCACCGTCTCGTACACCCACTTGGCCTGGGTGCCGATGCCCGCGATGCCCAGCGCCAGCGCACCGGTGAGCGGCGTCAGGCCGGTCACGGTCAGCAGCAGCAGCGCGAGCACCACCTCGGGGATCGCCCGGATGATGGCGAAGATGCGGCGCAGGATGATGCGCAGCCAGCGGGGGCCGACGCCGCGGGCGGCCAGCATGCCCAGCGGTATCGAGATGGCCACGCAGATGATCGCGCCGATCCAGGCCATGGAGATGGACCGCCACGTCTCGGTCAGCGCGCGGGGCAACTTGTCCCAGTTCGGATCCGAGAACATCAGGCCCAGGTAGCGGGCGATCCGGCCGGGCGCATCGTCCAGCCGGGACCATTGGATGTCCAGGCTGGCGGTCGCGCCGAGCACCAGCGCTCCGACCAGCACTGCCCACAGGGTCGCCTGGGCGCGCGAGGGCCGTTGCGGCACCAGCAGTTCGGAGGTCTCCGGTGAGTCCGGCAGCGTCTCCAGCGCCACCTCCGGGTAGGACGGCGCCTTCATCGCAGCCTCTTCCGGATGGCGTTGGAGGCGAATTCGATCAGCATGACCACGACCAGGATCTCCAGGATGATGATCGACACGTCGTCGTAGGCGTAGAAGCCGCGGCGCTCGTCCAGGATCCGCCCGATGCCGCCGGCGCCGACGATGCCGAGGATGGCGGAGATGCGCACGTTGAGCTCGAGTGAGTACAGCCACTGGTTGGCGAACAGCGTCCAGGACTGCGGCAGCAGCGTGACCTTGTTGATCTGCGTGGTGGTGCCGCCGGCGGCCTGCCCGGCCTCGATGTAGCTGTGGTCGTCGGAGTCGATGGCCTCGGAGACGAGCTTGACGACGACGCCGAGGTCGAACAGGAACAGCGTCACCAGGCCGGGCAGCGCCCCCACGCCGACCATGGCGACCAGCACGATCGCGAAGACCAGGTCGGGCACGGCGCGGTTGATGTTGACGATGAACCGGGTGATCTGCCGGGTGAGCGTGTTCGGGTTGCTCGGCCGCGCCGCCCAGAGTGTGATCGGGATGGACACCAACGCGGCGAATCCGGCGCCGGCCACCGCCATCGCGATCGTCTCCGTCATGGGCGAGATGGTGCGCGGGAGGAACGAGAAGTCGGGCTGCAGCAGTTGTTTCGTGGTCGGCAGGCTGTTCGACCAATTGCGGATGAGCGCGGCGAAGTCCGGTTCGATACCGCCGATGGCGGGCCAGCAGGTCAGGAACGTGAAGACTCCGAGAGCGGCGACGATGCCGATCGTCCGCCAGGTATGACGAGGTTTCGGGGGCGCCGTCACCGGCGCGGTGGGCCCGGTCATGATCCGACGTCGAGCTGGTCGCGGCTCTGGATGGGCCGGCCGTAGATCTCCTCGAACACCGCGTCGGTGGCGTCCTCCGAGGGCCCGTCGTAGACCAGTTCGCCGTGCCGCAGTCCGATGATCCGGTTGGCGTACTGCCGGGCCAGGTCCATCATGTGGATGTTGATCAGCACGGTCAGGCCGGACTCGGCGTTGATCCGCACCAGGTCGCCCATGACGGCGTGCGCGGTCGGCGGATCCAGGCTGGCCACCGGCTCGTCGGCCAGCATGATGGACGGCTCCTGGGTCAGCGCGCGGGCGATGGCCACGCGTTGTTTCTGCCCGCCGGACAGGGACCCGGCGCGCACCCACACCTTCTCCAGCATGCCCATGGAGTCCAGCGCGCGGAGCGCGAGCTGCTTGTCGGCGGGCGTGGTGAGCCCGAGCAGGGTGCGGTAGGTCGGGGTGTGCGCGAACCGGCCGACCAGCACGTTGTTGAGCACCGAGGTGCGGTCGGCGAGGTTGAACGCCTGGAAGATCATGCCGATGTGGCCGCGCAGCCGGCGCAGCTGGCGCGCCTTCATGGCGGTGACGTCCTGGCCGCCGACCACGACCCGACCGGAGGTGGCCGGCACCAGGCCGTTGATGGTGCGGATCAGGGTGGACTTGCCGGAGCCGGAGAGGCCGACGATGGAGACGACCTCTCCGGCGGCGATGTCCAGCGTGACGTTGGTCAGCGCGCGGATGCCGTTGGGATACCGCACCGACACGTCGGACAGGCTGATCGCCCACGGCGCGTGCCCGGGCTCGGCGGGCCGGGCCGGATCTGCGGTGCCGGCAGTGGCGCGTGCGGGCGCCGAGCCCGGCGTCGATGACGGCGTCATACCCATTCCTCCCCGCGCTGTGGCGTCAGCGGATCACTAGCAGGATCATCCGGCGAACTGCTTGAGGACCTCGCCGTACCGGTCGATCTCGTCCTGCGCCGTGTCCTGCGTCCAGTCGGACAGGCCGACGAGGTCGAACATGACCTTCTTGGCATCCTCGGACGAGTCCGCGTAATTGTCCATCAGGTCGGCGAGCTTCGTCACCAGGCCGTCCGGCAGCGTCTTGGACACCGCGACGCCGCCGTTGGGGATCATGTCGGTGTAGGCGAAGGCGACGACCTTGTCGGAGATGTCCGGCGCCTCCTCGGTCACGGTCACGCGGGCGTCCCAGTAGGCGAAGCCGATCTCGGCGTCCCCGTTGTAGACCGCGAGCACCGCATTGTTGTTGCCCTCGACCGGGATCTGCTCGATGTCCTTGTCGGTGTTCAGGCCGAGCTCGCGCATGTTCACGATCGGGTACTGGTAGCCGGCCGGGGAGGTGGCGGCCTGCAGCGCGACCTTGGTGCCGGGCGTGATCTTCTTCAGCGCGTCCATGCCGGCCGGGCCCTGGCCGGTCGCGTCCTCGCCGTCCTTCTCGATGCCGTTGCAGTAGCTGAACTCCGCCGGGCCCGCCGTGTAGGTGGCGGTCACGACCGGGCCGTCGCAGTACTTGTCCGGATTGTTGGTGTAGGCCACCGAGGCGTATGACGTGGCCCCGAAGCGCACATCGCGGTCGATGAGCTTCGCCCCGTAGCGGGTGATGGCGTTGTACAGCGAGCCGGCGTCGGTGATGATCACCTGCGCCTGGTTCGCCCCCAGCGCCTCGACGGTGGCCGCGTAGTCGGTGGCGACGACGCCCTTGACGGTGATGCCCAGGCCGTCGGAGAGGTACTTGGTCAGCGGGTCGAGCGCCTCGGCGAGGTCCTCGCCCTGGATCGACGGCACCAGCGAGATGGTGATCTCGTCGGGCCAGTCGGCCTGGTCGTCGGCGGCGCCGGTGTCGCCCGCGCCGGCGTCGGCCGAGCCGG
>CAZIIX010000127.1:0-7148 GCA_964539345.1 uncultured Actinomycetes bacterium
GGCCGGTGGTGATCTCGACGCCACGGGTGTGCCCGTGCTCCGGGTGCCCCGGGGTCAGCGAGTCCCAGGTGCGCAGCGCCGCCAGGTCGGAGACCTCCAGTCCGTACCCGGACAGGAACAGCTGGATGTAGAGCGTCAATGACGAGTGGCCGCAGGAGAGCACGAAGCGGTCGCGGCCGACCCAATCGGCGTCCGCCGGGTCGTGCCGCATCACGCGCTGGAACAGCGTGTAGGCCAGCGGGGCCAGGCTCATGGCGGTGCCGGGATGCCCGTTGCCGACCTT
The DNA here is from genome assembly GCA_964539345.1 of uncultured Actinomycetes bacterium. GTDB lineage: Bacteria > Actinomycetota > Actinomycetes > Mycobacteriales > Nakamurellaceae > Nakamurella. The sequence goes on from CAZIIX010000127.1 coordinate 284, forward strand.
CTGCACGGCATCGGCGGCCAGCACCCGCACGGTGTCCACCGCCCGACGGTCCAGCTCGGTCCAGTCGTCCGGCAGATGGGGCACGACCAGATCGGCCAGGACGTTGTCCTCGGCGAGCTCGGTCTCGGGCAGGTCCGATTCTGGTGTCGTCGGTGACGTGGCCACGTCGGCGACCCTCCTTCTCCACTGATGATGGTGTTCTCCGGTCCGCCGCATGGTGGCCGACGCCACGGTGCTACCCACCGAATCGTTCCGCACCGGATGCGGGTTGCCGCCCCATGAGCCTAGTCCCGATCGCCGACCGATGCCCGCAGCGGAGGGGTCCCGGCGAACACCGCCGGTAACGCCGCCGGTGACGCCACTGGTAACCCGGCGGGTGCGGGTCCCGGCGAACGCCGTAGGTGTCGGCTAGATCATGGACGCGGCGCCACCACGGGCCGCGCCGACGCCCTAGGATGGGGAGGCCGTGCGCCGACCGGCGCGAGCGGCGCCGGGGGCACTGTCGTCGAGGTGGATCAGGGAGCACTGCCGAAGTGAGTGTGGCATCGAGTAGGTCCTCCGCACCCGGAGGAGCCGTCACGTCGACGCCCCGCCCCGGCGATGCGGACCCGGTCGGCGGCCCGCCGCGAAGCCACCAGCGTCGCACCGCGCGCCCGCCGACACTGGCCACCCGCATCGGCTCCTACGTCGCGCTCACCAAGCCGCGCATCATCGAGCTGCTGCTGATCACCACCGTCCCGGCGCTGTTCGCCGCCGAGCGCCAGGTGCCGAGCCTGTGGACGATGGTGGCCACGCTGGTCGGCGGCGCGCTGGCCGCGGGCAGCGCCAACGCGTTGAACTGCGTGTTCGACGCCGACATCGACGAGGTGATGCGGCGCACCCGGAACCGGCCGCTGGCCAAACACGTCGTCCGCACCAGGGACGCGCTGATCTTCGCGATCACCCTCGGCGTCGTCGCGGTGGCGATGCTCGCGGTGACCACCACCTGGCAGGCCGGCGCGCTGACCGCCGTCGCGATCCTGTTCTACGTCCTGATCTACACCATGCTGCTCAAGCGGCGCACCAGCCAGAACATCGTCTGGGGCGGGCTGGCCGGCTGTATGCCGGTGATCATCGGCTGGTCCGCGGTGACCGGCACCATCGGATGGCCGGCCTGGGTGTTCTTCGGCGTCATCTTCTTCTGGACCCCGCCGCACACCTGGGCACTGGCCATGCGCTACCGGGAGGACTACGCGGCCGCCGGCGTGCCCATGCTGCCGGTGGTGGCGAGCGACCGCGCCGTCGCCCTGCAGATCCTGCTCTACAGCTGGGCGATGGTGCTGTGCTCACTGCTGCTGATCCCCGCGTCGTCCTGGCTCTACCTGATCATCGCAGTGCCGACCGGTGCGGTGTTCCTCGTCGCGGCGCACCTGCTGCAGCTCGCGGTGATCCGGGGGGCCGCCGCGAAACCGATGACGCTGTTCCACCTGTCGAACCTCTACCTGACCGTGATCTCGGTCGGCTGGGCGGTGGATGCGGCGCTCGGCTGGTCCGTGGTGGGATGGTCGCCATGGTGACCGACGACGCCGACAATGCACCCGACGGTGACAACGCAGCCGCCGCCGACAACGCAGCCGCCGACGCATCGGGTCGGCAGGATCCGCACCAGGATCCGCGCGGCGACCGGGACGCTCGGGCACGGCTGCGCCGCTTCGTCGACGCGCACGGCAGCGAGGTGGTCGCGGCGATCAACCATGTGGGGCGGGTCGGGGTGCGCATCGTGGCGGTCGCGCCGTCCGGCGAATACGGGGATGTGCTGGTCGGCTCGATGGGGGCCGCGCAGCGGCTCTGCGCTGATCTGGGCATCGCCGTGCGCGACTGGGATCGCGAGATGACGGCGACCGTGACGCCCAGCCGCGCCGACCGCGTCCGGATGGGCACCCGTCAGCGCTGAACCGCGACCTCGTCCCGCTGCCGGGTCGCCATGCAGGCGAACGCGGCGATGGCGATCAGCGTCACCGCGAGCGCGACGTGCATCACGACCAGCACCTCCGGCACCCCGAGGAAGTACTGCGTCAGCCCGAGCGCGCCCTGCGCGAGGGTCACGCCGATCAGCCAGCCGATGCGGCGTTTGAGCACGCGCGGCGCGTGCGTGGCGGCCAATGCGACCGCGAGGGCCACGATCAGCCCGAGGTACAGGAACATCAGGTCGGCGTGCAGCTGTGCGGCCTCCCGCAGGTCCCATCCCAGCCGCGGCGTGTTGACGTCCCCGGCGTGCGGACCGGTCGCGGTCACCAGCGCGCCGGACACGGTCACCGCCGCGAGCACGACCGCGGTCGCCCAGGTCAGCGTCACCAGCGGGCGGGGAGCGATCGGCCGCGCGGGCCCGTCGCTCTCGCCGAGCCGCACCACGACGACCGACGCGAAGAAGACGAGCAGCAGTGAGACCAGCAGGTGCGGGGCGACGGCCCACCACGCCAGCTCGAGATGGACGAGGATCCCGCCCCACACGGCCTGGAACAGCACGCCGATCGGGCCGACGGCGGCGAGCCACAGTAGCTGCCGGCGCAGCGGTCGGAGCAGCGCGATCAGCACGAACGTGCCGAGCGAGGCGACCAGCACCACGCCGGTGATGGTGCGGTTGCCGAACTCGATCGCCTGGTGGATGGCCGCCATCCCGGTGCGATACTCCGGCACCAGCGTTCCGGGTTGGCAGTCCGGCCAGGTCGAGCAGCCCAGCCCGGATCCGGTGACCCGCACGACCGCGCCGGTCACCGAGATCAGCGCGTTGCTGAGGATGGCCGACCAGGCGAACACCCGCACCAGCGACGCCGGTGGCTGCCAGCGCCGCCAGGCTCGCCGACGCGGGGTCGTCGCGGCTGCCGGGAACTGCTCGGCGCGCGAGTCGGGGGGAGTGGTTATCGCCATCGGAACCAGCGTACGGTGCCCGCCCAGCCGACGACGACCCATGCGGCCAGGATGAGCAAGGTCACAAGCCCCGGCGCCCGCCCGGCGGTGAGGATGTCCCGGAGCGACTCGGACAGCGCCCCGGCCGGGGTGAGGCCGCCGACCACGCGGAGCCACCCCGGCCCGTCGGACAGCGGGATGATGACCCCGCCGATGCCGACCAGGACCAGCCAGATCAGGTTCGCCAGACCCAGCACCGCCTCCGCTCGCAGCGTGCCGCCGAGCAGCAACGCCAGGCCGACGAACGCGGCGACGCCGAGCGCCGAGACCAGCAGCACCCACGCCGGGTTGCCGACCGGTCGCCAGTCCAGCGCCCACGCGGCGACCAGGCAGAGCAGCAGGTACTGCGCCGCGACGACAACGCACGTCGCCGCCGCCTTGGAACACAGCAGCAGCCAGCGCGGGAAACCGGTCGCCGCCAGCCGTTGGAGCACGCCGTAGCGGCGGTCGAAGCCGGTGACGATCGCCTGCGAGGCGAACGCCGCGGCCATCAGTGCCAGCGCCAGGATCCCCGGCGTCACCGTGGCCACCCGCGGCGACGGCAGATCCGCAATGCCCGTCACGGTCATGCCGATCAGCGCAGCCAGGGGGATGACGAACGCCAGTAGCAGCTGCTCGCCGTTGCGCACCGTGATGCGCAGCTCCTGCAGCGTCGCCGCCCAGGCCATGGGCAGCGCGGCCGCGCGTCCCGGGCGAGGTGCCAGGGACAGCGCGCCGGCGGCGCCGCGCGGGCCCGCCACGTCCTCCGTCATGTACGCACCTGCCTGCCGGTCAGCTCCAGGTACACATCGTCCAGGCTGCGGCGGCCGATCCGCAGACTGTGCACCGGCGCGTCGCGGGCGAGGAGGAACGTCGTCACCGTTCCGGCCGCGGTCTCGGGCACGTCCCCGGTCACCGCGTAGCGACCCGGCTCGGGTTCGTCCACCGTCGCCCCGGCCGGCAGGGCCGCCCGCAGGCCGTCCAGGTCCAGCCCGGGCGCGCTGTGGAACGTCAGCCGGATGGCCGATCCGATGAGCTGCGCGGGGCTGCCCTGCGCGATCCTGCGCCCGTGGTCGATGATCAGCACGTCGTCGGCGAGCAGCTCCACCTCGTCGAGCAGGTGCGTGGTCAGCAGGATCGTCACGCCCGCGGCGCGCGCCGAGCGCAGGAGGTCCCACACCAGGTGCCGCGCCTGCGGGTCCATTCCGGCGGTCGGCTCGTCGAGGAAGAGCAGCTCGGGCCGGCCGACCAGCGCCATCGCCAGGGACAACCGCTGCAGCTGGCCGCCGGACAGCCGGCGCACGGGGGTGCGCGCCGCGGCGGACAGGCCGACGGCGCCGAGCAGCTCGTCGACGTCGTGCGGGTGGCGCGCGCACCGCGCCACCAGGGTCAGCGCCTCCCGGGCCCGCGACCCGCCGTGCGCACCCCCGGCCTGCAGCATCACGCCGATCCGCGGACGCAGCCGACCCTGGTGGGCGACCGGGTCCTGGTCGAGCACCCGGATCGTCCCGGAATCCGGGCGGGCGAAGCCCTCGCAGATCTCGATGGTCGTGGTCTTGCCGGCGCCGTTCGGGCCGAGCAGCGCGAACAGCGTCCCGCGACGGACGGAGAACGACAGGTCGTCGACGGCGCGCACCCGACCGAACGTGCGGGTCAGGCCGTGCGCGACGACGGCGTCCGGGGCGTCGGCGGGCGGGGGCACACCGGTCAGCATAGGAAGCGGGGCCGGCCGGGGGGAGGAAGGGAGTCCAACGCCACATCGGCGCCGGGGTGCCGCTACTGCATTCCCCATCGCAAATAGGTAACATCCATGTTGTGAAAACCGCGCCGAAGTCTGCTGTCATCGCCGGGGGACACCCCGTCGACGGTGGCTCGGCAGCCGGAACGGTGCGCGCCGGGCAGCCGACGAGCGCCACGGAACGGCACACCCGCAGCGACGTGGTTCAACGACTTCTGGCCGACGGGCCTTCCACCGCAACGCATCTCGCTCGCGCGCTGGGCCTGTCGGGCACCGCGGTGCGGCGCCACCTGGACGCGCTGGTCGCCGACGGCTCCGTCACGACGCGGGACGAGACCGTGGTCGGGCGGCGCGGGCGTGGCCGGCCGGCCCAGGTGTACCTGCTCACCGAGGTCGGGCGGGCACAGTTGCCGCACGCCTACGACGACCTCGCGGCTGAGGCGCTGGAATACCTCGCCGAGCACGGCGGCCCGGATGCCGTCAAGGACTTCGCGCGCCGCCGGGCCGAGCAGATCCTCGAGTCGGTGCGTCCGGAGCTGGACGCCGCCGAGACGTTGCCGCAGCGGGTGCGCATCCTGGCCAGGGCGCTGACCGGCTCCGGGTTCGCCGCCAGCGTGGAGGAGATCTCCGTCGGTGAGCAGCTCTCGCAGCACCACTGCCCGGTCTCGCACGTGGCGGCCCGCTTTCCGCAGCTGTGCGAACAGGAACTGGCCGTCTTCAGCGACGCGCTGGGGACGTACGCTCAGCGTTTGGCCACGATCGCTCGTGGTGACTCGTTCTGCACGACCTTCATTCCTGCGGAACATCAGCAACAACAGGGAAGGACATCTTGATGACCACTGCCCCCGAGATGAGTGAAGCCCGCCTGAGTCAGGCGGAGACCATCGACTCGCTGGGCCATTACCAATTCGGCTGGTCCGATTCGGACGCGGCCGGGGCGGTGGCCAAACGTGGGCTGGACGAGGACGTCGTGCGCGGCATCTCCCAACTCAAGGGCGAGCCGGAGTGGATGCTGCAGCGGCGGCTGAAGGCGCTGCGGCTGTTCGAGCGGCAGCCGATGCCCACCTGGGGAGCGGACCTGTCCGGCATCGACTTCGACAACATCAAGTACTTCGTGCGCTCCACCGAGGCGAAGGTGACCTCCTGGGAGGACCTGCCCGAGGACATCAAGACGACCTACGACCGCATCGGCATCCCCGAGGCGGAGAAGCAGCAGATGATCTCCGGCGTCTCGGCGCAGTACGAGTCCGAGGTCGTCTACAACTCGATCCGCGAGGACCTGGCCAGCCAGGGCGTCGTGTTCCTGGACACCGACTCGGGGCTCAAGGAGTACCCGGAGCTGTTCGAGGAGTACTTCGGCAGCGTCATCCCGTCGGGCGACAACAAGTTCTCCGCGCTCAACACCGCCGTCTGGTCCGGCGGCTCGTTCGTCTACGTCCCCCCGGGCGTGCACGTGCAGATCCCGCTGCAGGCCTACTTCCGCATCAACACGGAGAACATGGGCCAGTTCGAGCGGACGCTGATCATCGTCGACGAGGGCGCCTACGTGCACTACGTCGAGGGCTGCACCGCGCCGGTGTACCGGTCCGACTCGCTGCACTCGGCCGTCGTGGAGATCGTGGTGAAGAAGGGCGGGAGGTGCCGCTACACCACGATCCAGAACTGGTCGACGAACGTCTACAACCTGGTGACCAAGCGCACCCGGGCCGAAGAGGGCGCCACCATGGAATGGGTCGACGGCAACATCGGCTCCAAGGTCACCATGAAGTACCCGTCGGTGTGGATGACGGGCGAGCACGCCAAGGGCTCGGTGCTCTCGGTGGCGTTCGCCGGCAAGGACCAGCACCAGGACACCGGCTCGAAGATGCTGCACCTGGCGCCGAACACCTCGTCGGAGATCATCTCCAAGTCGATCTCGCGCGAGGGCGGCCGCAGCTCCTACCGCGGGCTGGTCCAGGTCAACCCCGGTGCGCACCACTCGAAGTCCACCGTCAAGTGTGACGCGCTGCTGGTCGACACGATCTCCCGCAGCGACACCTACCCGTATGTCGACATCCGGGAGGACGACGTCACGATGGGCCACGAGGCCACCGTGTCGAAGATCAACGACGACCAGCTGTTCTACCTGATGAGCCGTGGCCTGACCGAGGACGAGGCGATGGCGATGATCGTGCGCGGATTCATCGAGCCGATCGCCAAGGA
>CAZIIX010000128.1:0-7142 GCA_964539345.1 uncultured Actinomycetes bacterium
CTACGACGGGATCGGCGCCGCGCGGGACGTGATCCAGAACCACCTGCTGCAGCTGCTGGCGCTGACCGCGATGGAGGAGCCGGTCTCGTTCGAACCGCGCGACCTGCGGATCGAGAAGACCAAGGTGCTCTCCGCGGTGCAGCTGCCCGCCGACCTGGGATCCAGCACCGCGCGCGGGCAGTACACGGCCGGCTGGCAGGGCGGGGTGCAGGTCGCCGGCTACACGGAGGAGGAGGGCATCCCGGCCGACTCGGCCACCGAGACGTTCGCGGCGATCAAGCTGTTCGTCGACACCCGCCGCTGGGCGGGGGTTCCGTTCTACCTGCGCGCCGGCAAACGCCTCGGCCGACGGGTCACCGAGATCGCCGTCATCTTCAAGCGGGCACCGCGGCTGCCGTTCGCGCACACCGACACCGAGGAACTCGGCGCCAACGCGCTGGTCATCCGCGTCCAGCCGGACGAGGGCACCACGATCCGGTTCGGCTCCAAGGTGCCCGGGCCGACCATGGAGGTGCGCGACGTCTCGATGGACTTCCTGTACGGCGAGTCGTTCACCGAGGCCTCCCCGGAGGCCTACGAGCGGCTCATCCTGGACGTGCTGCTCGGCGTGCCGTCGCTGTTCCCGCAGGACGAGGAGGTCGAACTGTCCTGGCAGATCCTCGACCCGATCGAGGACTACTGGTCCGAGCACGGCGGCCGGCCGCAGGGCTACACCGCCGGCACCTGGGGGCCCGCGTCATCGGATGACATGATGGCCCGCGACGGCCGCAGCTGGAGGCGGCCATGACCGTCCACGGCGGGCCGTTCGCCACCGCTCCGCAGCCCCGGGAGGCCGTCCGATGATCATCGATCTGCCGTCGACCAACACGTCGGCGATCAACCGCTCCCTGGTCGACCTGCGCGAGCGCGGCGGCACCGTCGCACTCGGCCGGGTCCTCACCCTGGTGATCGTCACCGATGACGCCAGCGCCGAGGAGCCCATCGCCGCCGCGAACGCCGCCTCCTTCGAGCACCCCTGTCGGGTGATCGTGGTCGGCCGCGGCGCCCGGGACGCCTCCTCGCGGATGGACGCGCAGATCCGGGTGGGCGGCGACGCCGGAGCCAGCGAGGCGATCATCGTCCGGCTGTACGGCGAATTGGCCGATCACGGCGCGTCCGTCGTCGTCCCGTTGCTGCTGCCCGACGCCCCGGTGGTCGCGTGGTGGCCGCAGGATCCACCGGACGTCCCGGCCGAGGACCCGCTCGGGGCGCTGGCGGCCCGCCGCATCACCGACGTCGGCCACTGCGCCCGGCCGCTGGAGGCGCTCAGCCGCCGGCTGGCCGGGTATCGCCCCGGCGACACCGACCTGGCGTGGACGCGGCTGACCACCTGGCGCGGGCTGCTGGCCGCCGCCCTGGACCAGCCGCCGGTCGAGGAGGTGACGGCGGTGACGGTCGCCGGGGCACCCGACTCCGTCTCCACCGACATGCTCGCCGGATGGCTCGCGCTGCAGCTGCGCTGCCCCACCACGCGGCACCGGGTCGGGGACCTCCGCACCGGGATGCACACCGTGCACCTGCACCGGCCCTCCGGCGACATCGTGCTGTCCCGGCCGCGGACGACCACCGCCACGCTGTACGCCCCGGACCAGCCGGAGCGCCGGGTCGCGCTGCCCCGCCGCTCGCTGCGCGACTGCATCGCCGAGGAGCTGCGGCGCCTGGACGCCGACGAGATCTACGCCGAGGTGCTGCGCACCGGGGTGGGTCTGGTGACGCAGGCTGCGGAGACCGACGGTGCCGGAGATGTCGGGGGGACCGACGGTGCCGGTAGTCCCGGCCACGCCGGTAGTCCCGGCGGTGCCGGGGCGACGAAGGGATAGCCGATGTCGACGAACCTCGTCATACATCCGTCCGCCGACACGCTGGCGGCCGCCATCGCGGCGCGGCTGGTGACTCGCCTGGTGGACCTCCAGTCCGCGGGGCACATCCCGGCGGTCGCGCTCACCGGCGGCGGCGTCGGGATTGCGAGCCTGACGGCGGTGGCCGACTCCCCCGCACGGGAGGCGGTCGACTGGTCGCGAGTCGAGATCTACTGGGGCGATGAGCGTTTCGTACCAGCCGACGACGACGAGCGGAATGAGAAGCAGGCACGCGAGGCCCTCCTCGATCACCTCGACCTCGACCCGGAGCGGATCCACCCGATGGCACCGTCGGACGGTACGTTCGGCGAGGACGTCGACGCCGCCGCCGACGCCTATGCCAGGCTCCTCGCCGCGCGCACAAGGCCGCTGGACATCGTGCTACTGGGCATGGGCGGCGAGGGGCACGTCGCCTCGATCTTCCCCGACTCGCCGGCCGTCCACGACAACCGCTCCGTGGTGGCCGTGCGCGACTGCCCGAAGCCGCCGCCGACCCGGATCTCCCTCACCCTGCCGACAATCCGCGCCGCGGCCGAGGTGTGGCTGCTCATCGCCGGCGACGGCAAGGCCGACGCGGTGGCGCGGGCCCGGCGCGGCGCCGATCCGGTCGCGCTACCGGCCGCCGGCGCCACCGGAACCGCCCGCACCCTGTGGCTGATCGACCGACAGGCCGCCGCCGGGCTGCCGACGGACATCGCACGGCCCGCGACGTAGCCTCGGGCTTCGCCCGGCCCGGCCCGGCGACTGGCCGCGATCCGACGACCGGGGCGGGTGTCGTCGCTCTCACAGCGCATCGAGTGTCGGCTCGCCGGGCGGCCGCGATATGTTGCCCTAGGCACCACTAGTCATGAACCGCCGTTCGCACCGGTCCGCCTGGCGCGTCGACGACAACGAGGAAAAGAGAAGGCATCATGTCCGCTGCGAAGAGTCCCGTCACCGTCACCGTCACCGGCGCCGCCGGGCAGATCGGCTACGCGCTGCTGTTCCGGATCGCCTCCGGCGCCATGCTCGGCGCCGACACTCCGGTGAAGCTGAAGCTGCTGGAGATTACCCCGGCCGTAAAGGCGGCCGAGGGCACCGCGATGGAGCTCGACGACTGCGCCTTCCCGCTGCTCGACTCGATCGACATCACCGATGACGCCACCGCCGCGTTCGACGGCGCCAACGTCGCACTGCTGGTCGGCGCCATGCCGCGCAAGGCCGGCATGGAGCGCGGCGACCTGCTGGAGGCCAACGGCGGCATCTTCGGGCCGCAGGGGAAGGCCATCAACGCCGGCGCCGCGGACGACGTCAAGGTGCTGGTCGTCGGCAACCCGGCGAACACCAATGCGCTGATCGCCGCCAGCCACGCCCCGGACGTGCCGAAGTCCCGGTTCACCGCGATGACGCGGCTGGACCAGAACCGCGCGATGTTCCAGGTCGCCGCGAAGCTCGGCGTGCCGGTCTCCGACGTGCACCAGATGACCATCTGGGGCAACCACTCGGCCACCCAGTACCCGGACCTGTTCCATGCCGAAGTGGCCGGCCGACCGGTCGCCGACCAGGTGGAGCGGGACTGGCTGGAGTCGACGTTCATCCCGACGGTGGCCAAGCGCGGCGCCGCCATCATCGAGGCACGCGGCGCGTCCTCCGCGGCGTCGGCCGCCAACGCGGCCATCGACCACGTGCACTCCTGGGTGCACGGCACCCCGACCGGCGACTGGGTGAGCGCCGGCGTCATCTCGGACGGCTCGTACGGCGTCCCGGAGGGCCTGGTGTCCTCGTTCCCGGTCACCTCGGACGGCAGCGAGTGGAGCATCGTGCCGGGCCTGGAGATCGACGAGTTCTCCCGCGGCAAGATCGACGCATCCGTCGCCGAACTCGAGAACGAACGCGACACCGTCACCAAGCTCGGCCTGATCTGAGGCGCCCGGCCCGAGGCACCTGACCCGCGGTGCGGGCGGGCGCGGCCAGTACGCCGGGCACGTATCGGCAGCGATACTCCCCAGCGCCCCTGCGACCTGCACAGCGCTGGTGCCCCGTCAGCTCGATACCGTGACTGTCGGTTTCATGCGGGCTATGGGGGTGTCACGCTCCAGGCATGGGTGGGGCAGTCGATGGACGCGCCTGCTGAGGTGAACGTGGTTGCGGCGCCACCGACCGCAATCGGATCGCCCTGGTGACAGTCGGTGCCGTTGAACCGCACCACTGCGGGCGGTTCGGCCGATTCGACCTGGACCTGCGGGAAAATCAGGGTGAACACGCCGCCAGAATCGCTGGTGGCCACCACGCAGCCGTCGTACACGGCCATGGTGCCTTCCAACAGCGCGTCGTGGTAGTTGCTGTCGGGCAGATCCGGGTAGGTGGCGAAGTAGGGCCGGCCGGCGCCGTTGGGTCCGTCCGGCCCGAAGCGTGGTGCTGGGTCTTGCGGGTCCCAGACGTCCAGGTCGGGGGCGTGGGCCGTGGGCAGGTCGGTGACCGTATCGCTGTTGGGGTCAAACTGCCTCGCCTGCAACAACTCCCGGTCGCTGTTCCACGCCAGCACGGTCACTGTGAGCGAGTGTGCTGCCGTGCGGACGGCAAACGCACGCCAGCCGTCACCCGCCTCGGTCCACAATATCCGCGCGCCGCGACCATCCGTCCCCACCGGATCGCCTTGGTCGGCGACCACCCAGCGCAATTGCGCCCCGGCATAGCTGCCTCCGGCCTCGTCCTGTTTGTGTTGCCCGGAGTCGGTGACCAGCACAGCGATACGGTCCACTGCGGGGCTGACCAGACCGTAGAGATATGCGCCGCCACCATCTCGCGCCTCGGGCGCCGCCGCCACCGATCGCGACGGCGCGAGATGCACGTATCCCAGGGGCGTGCCAATGGTTTGTGTCGTCAGAACCCGGCGCGACGATGGCGACGGTGGCCACCGCCACGGCGCCGACCGCGGCAGCTGCCAGCAGTGGCATCCGCCACCGTCGGGCCCGCAAGCCCCTAGATCTTCGGGCGGCCAGTTTGGCCTGCAATAGCGCATGATCGTCGTGCGTAGTCTCCCGCGGCAGGGCGGCTTTCGCCATCACGGCACGGAGTTTATCCTCGAAACTCGTCATACCTGTTCACCCTCCGAATTCCAGGTGCCCCGCAGGTTGTCCAGGCCACGTGCCACATGGGACCGGGCCGTCGACGCCCGACAGCCCAACGCCCGGCCGATCTCCTCGTAGTCCAGCCCGGCGTAGAAGCGCAGCACCACCGCCGTTCGACGAGTCGCTGTGAGCCCCTGCAGGGCGACGAGCAGTGCGTCGCCGCGGGCCCGCTGCAGCACCGCGGACTCGGCTGACGGGTGGGAACCCGGCCGCCCCCGACGCGCATGCCGAGCGACCACCGCCAGATGCCGCCGCCGGTTACTGCACATCCGCGCCACCGTCGCGCGCACATAGGCCAACGCAGCCGGCCGGTCGCGCAATGTCGACCAGTTCTCATACAGCCTGACGAACGCCTCGGCTGCGGCATCTTCCGGGTCGTCGCTCCCGAGCAGGCGCGCCATGCCCACCACGCCCCCGCAATGCGCGTCGAACAGCGCAACGAAACCCGGCGGAGCGGCGCGATGATCACCCGCGACATTCGGTGACGCCACGGCGCCCTCCCGGTCTATTGCTGACACGCTCATGCCTAGTAGGCACGCGATGGCCCCGAATTGTCGCAGCAGTACCCACACCAACGCGCGCGGACAGCGGGCGCGCGAGCCGGGTCCCCGTCCGCCTCTTGTCCGTGCTCCGTGCTCTGTGCTCCGAGCAACAATGGTGGCCTCTGAGCACACTTCACAGAGCATGCTCGGAGGCGAGAACCATTGCTAGGACGGCGGGTGGCGGGGCCGCTCCGACGGCGGTTGGCAGGGCCGCTCGACGGCACACGCGGCCTTGCTACCCGGCCGCTCGGCTAGATCTCGTCCGGTACCCCGCCAGAATTGTCGGCCCCGGTCAGCCCGGCCAGCACATCGTCGAGTTCGTCCGGCTTGACCAGCACGTCGCGCGCCTTGGACCCGACGCTGGGCCCGACGATCCCCCGGGTCTCCATCAGGTCCATCAGCCGGCCGGCCTTGGCGAACCCGACGCGCAGCTTGCGCTGCAGCATCGAGGTGGAACCCAGCTGGCTGGTCACCACCAGCTCCACCGCCTGCAGCAGCAGGTCCAGGTCGTCGCCGATATCCGGGTCGACGTCCTTGGACGGGTCGGCCTTGGGCACCGTGACACCCTCGTCATACTCCGGCTCGGCCTGCTGCTTGGTGAACGAGACGACGGCCTGGATCTCCTCGTCCGAGACGTAGGCGCCCTGCACCCGAATCGGCTTGGACGCGCCCATCGGCAGATACAGTCCGTCGCCCATGCCGATGAGCTTCTCCGCGCCCGGCTGGTCCAGGATGACCCGCGAGTCGGTCAGCGACGACGTGGAGAACGCCAGCCGGGACGGCACGTTCGTCTTGATCAGGCCCGTCACCACATCGACGCTGGGTCGCTGGGTGGCGAGCACCAGGTGGATGCCAGCAGCGCGCGCCTTCTGCGTGATACGCACGATCGCGTCCTCCACGTCGCGCGGCGCCGTCATCATCAGGTCGGCCAACTCGTCGATGATGCACAGGATGTAGGGGTAGGGCCGGAGCACGCGTTCGGATCCCGGCGGCGGAGAGATCTTGCCGGCGGCCAGCTTTCGGTTGAAATCGTCGATATGACGCACTTCGTAGGCGCGCATGTCCTGGTAGCGCTGCTCCATCTCCTCCACCAGCCAGGCGAGCGCGGCCGCAGCCTTCTTCGGGGAGGTGATGATCGGGGTGATCAGGTGCGGGATGCCCTCGTACGGGGTGAGTTCGACCATCTTCGGGTCGACCAGGATCATCCGCAGATCGGTCGGGGTGGCCCGCTGCAGCAGCGAGACCAGCATCGAGTTGACGAAGCTGGACTTGCCCGACCCGGTGGCGCCGGCGACCAGCAGGTGCGGGGTCTTGGCGATGTTGGCGGTGACATAGCCGCCCTCGACGTCCTTGCCGAGCCCGATGACGAGGGGATGGTCGGTGTGCTTGGCATCCGGGTGCGCCAGCACGTCGGCCAGGCGCACCATCTCGCGGTCGGTGTTGGGCACCTCGATGCCGACGGCCGACTTGCCCGGGATGGGGGTGAGCAGCCGGACGTTGTCGGTGGCCGCGGCGTAGGCGAAGTTCCGGGCCAGCGCGGTGATCTTCTCCACCTTCACGCCCGGGCCGAGCTCGACCTCGTAGCGGGTGAC
>CAZIIX010000129.1:0-7109 GCA_964539345.1 uncultured Actinomycetes bacterium
GCCCGCCGCGCCGGACGCTACGCGTTCTGACCCGGGTCCGCCACGGTGCGGCCCACTCGCGCTGCCGTCGCCGGCCCGAGGACCTGTGACACACGTCGGCCGGGCCCGATCCGGAGCCTGCCGTAGCGGGCGGCCGCCGACTGGGCTGCAGTGCTTACGCCGCGGTACCTACGCTGCGGTACCTGCACCGCGGTACCTGCGCCGCAGTGCCTACGCCGCGGTACCTGCGCCGCGGCGGGGATCGAGTACCTGCCGTCACGCCCCGACGGTCACAGCGGTCCGATGATCGCCGGTTCGAGGTCAATTGTGAAAACTCACGGTCAGTGCGTGCCAGACCGGGGAGAATTCACGAAGAGGGCGTTACTGCGCCGATCCTATGCTTTTGGCCACTCAGACATTGTTGTCACGGCCCGATCAGCGGCTGCGTGCTGAGACAGCACCACACGGTGCGACGCGCGCGACCTCCTTCCCGGCGGCTCGCGGGCACCCGACGGCGGTTGTGGAGGAAGAAGATGCGCGGCAAGGCACTGTGGGGCGTCGCTCTGGCAGCCGCACTCGCACTGACCGGATGCGGCTCGGACAGCAACGACGCGAGCGACGGCGGCACCGCCGCCGGCACCGGCTCGGCGTCCGGGAACTCGACCGGCGGAACGACCGGCGGGGACGGCGGCAGCGCTCCGTCCGACCAGGGGCCCGCCACCGGCGGCACGTTCACGATCGCGTTCGGCGCCGATCCCGGAAACCTCGACCCGGCGATGACCACCACCGGCGCAGCACGCGAGACGCTGCTGCTGGCCTACGACACCCTGGTGGTGCAGGAGCAGTCCGGCGAGTACGTCGGCGGACTCGCCGCGGAGTGGGAGGTCGCGGAGTCCGGCATCACGTTCGAGCTCCAGGATGGCGTGACCTGTTCGGACGGCAGCGCCTTCACGGCGCAGGACGTCGCCGACAACATCAACTTCATCACCGATCCGGAGAACCTCTCCCCGCTGCTGGGCACCTACCTGCAGCCCGGCGTCAGCGCCCGCGCCGACGGCGACCTCACGGTGGTGGTCGAGACCGAGAGCGCCGATCCGTTCCTGCTCAACAGCCTGACGCACGTCATGATGGTCTGTCGCGCCGGGCTGGACGACCGCAGCCTGCTGGCGCAGGACACGATCGGCACCGGACTGTGGGACCTGGATGCCGCCGTGCCGGACGACCGGTACGAGTTCGTCCGGCGGGAGGGCTACGAGTGGGGGCCCGATCTGACCGCCGAGGGAACCGTGCCCGACAAGGTCGTGGTGCGGGTGATCACGAACGAGACCACTGCCGCAAACCTACTGCTGTCCGGTGAGATCAACATGGCGCGCATCGGTGCGGCCGAGGCGTCGCGGGTCGCCCACCTCGACCGGCAGGACGAGAAGTACCCGTCCGGCCAGACCTACTTCCACGAGGGCGAGGGGCGCATCACCGCCGATCCGGACGTCCGCCGCGCCCTCGCCATGGCCACCGACGTCGAGTCGCTCGGCCGGGTCGCCACCGGCGGCGAGTACGAGCCGTCGCAGAGCCTGGTCGTGTTGCAGCCCGGCGGATGCCCGTTCGTGGACACCGTCACTCCGAACGCGCCGCAGCACGATCCGGCCGGCGCCGCGGAACTCCTCGACAAGGCGGGGTGGACACTGGGTTCGGATGGCGTCCGCAGCAAGGACGGCCAGCCGCTGGCACTCGACTTCGTCCACTTCGGGAGCGAGGGCGAGCAGGTCGCAGCTGCGGTCGAGCTGCTCGGGATGCAGTGGGCGGAGGCCGGCGTCACGCTGAACGCGCGCAGCCGCACCGACACCCAGATGTCCGAGATCCTCTGGGGCACCGGTGATTGGGACGTCGCCTGGGTTCCCGTCGGTGTCGCCACCCCGAGCCAGATGCGTTCCTTCTTCAGCGGGCCCGCGGCGCCGGAGGGCGCGAACTTCGCCGACATCCAGAACGCCGAGTATGACGAGAACGCCGACATCGCTTCGCAGCTCGCCGATGTGGACGAGGCATGTGCCGCCTGGCTCAAGGCCGAGGAAGCAGTGATCTCCCGGGTCGATGTGTTTCCCATGTTCGACACCGTCACGAGCGCGTTCTTCAACGGCGGTTCCGTCCGGATCGTCGCCGCGGAGCTGCAGGGATGGTCGGTCCGGCTGACATGAGCGTGACTCCTGCGGTCGCTGCGGGATCAACCGGGCGGTCACCGATCTCGGCGGCCGAGGTCGCACGCCAGTCCGCCGGGGTCGAGGGCGGGAGCTACGTCGGCGACGAGATCTGGTTCTCCGAGATTCGCCCGGATCAGCAGGGCCGCACCTCGATCGGTGCGGCCGTGCCCGGTGGCGGACGCCGCGAGGTGCTGGCGGCACCGTGGAACGCGCGCAGCCGCGTCCACGAGTACGGCGGCGGGGCGTGGACCGCGACGGACGACGGCACGCTCTACTTCGTCGAATACACCGACCAGCGCATCTACGTGCAGCGCGCCGGTGACACCGGGCCGGTGCCGATCACGCCGGCGCCGAACGACATCATCCAGTGGCGGTACGGCGAGCTGCAACTCGTCGACGACGCGGTGCTGTGCGTGCGGGAGCAGCACGCCGGCGGCATGGTGCTGCGCGACCTGGTGCTGATCCCGACCGGCGGCGAGGCCGCGTGCGACCTCGGATACGTGCGGCACCTGGTCTCCGGCTCGCACTTCCTCGCCGGCGCGCGACTGTCCCCGGACCGCCGCCGGCTGGCCTGGATCGCCTGGGACCATCCGCGCATGCCCTGGGACGGCACCGAACTGCGGGTGGTCGACCTGTGCGATTCACCCCGCGATGGCATCCGCACGCTGATCGGCCATGACGACGAATCGGTGTTGCAGCCGGAGTGGAAGGACGACGAGACGCTCTACGCGCTCAGCGACCGCAGCGGCTACTGGAACCTCTATGAGATCGGGCTGGACGGCACCGGACCCCGGCCGCTGGGCCCGCAGGCCGCGGATGTCGGCGGGCCGCTGTGGAGCCTGGGCACCTCCTGGTACCGGGTGCAGCCGGACGGCACCGTGCTGATGCTGCGCACGCACGGATCGGACACGCTGGCACGCCTCGACCCACGCACCGGCACCGTCACCGACCTCGTCACCGAGCCGCTGGGGCGATCCGGCGACCTGGGCCAGAGCGTGCTCGGCCCGAGCCGCGCCGGCCGCAGCCTGCTGGTCACCGGCACCGCCAGCGCCGCCAGCACGCTGCGCGAGATCGACCACGACAGCGGCCGGATGTGCTCCGTGGTCGACCCGACCATCGATCCCGACCTCCGGGACCGGCTGCCCACCGGGACGCCGATGATCTTCGAATCGCGGCACGGACCGGTGCACGCGATCGCCTACCCGCCGAACGCACCGGGACTCGCCCGCTCTCCCGACAACACCGGCCCTGGCAGCCCCGACCGAGGCCACCCCAGCCCCGCCGACACGGGCGGCGCTGCCACACCGCTCTGGATCGCGCAGGTGCACGGCGGCCCGACCACCCACCTGGCTCCGCACCTCAGCCTGGACCGCGCGTTCTTCACCAGCCGCGGCATCGGGGTGCTGGACGTCAACTACGGCGGCTCGACCGGCTACGGCCGCGACTACCGACGCCGACTGCGCGGCCGTTGGGGCCGGATCGACGTGGACGACACCGTCACCGCGATGCTCGGCCTGGTCGAGCGCGGCCTGGCCGACCCGGCCCGGCTGGCCATTCGCGGCGCCTCGGCCGGCGGCTGGACGGTGTTGAAGGCGCTGACCGACACCGATGTGTTCGCCGCCGGAATCTGCTATTTCGGCGTCGCCGACCTCGTCTCGTTCCAGTCCGCCACGCACGACTTCGAGTCCCGCTACCTGCTGGGCCTGCTCGGTGTCGCCGCCGACGACCACGACGCGCTCAGCCGCTTGTCGCCGCTGGCCGACGTCGGGGCGATCAGCGCACCGCTGCTGCTGCTGCAGGGGGAGGACGATCCGATCGTCCCGGCGGATCAGGCGCGGCGGCTGCGCGACGAGCTCGCCCGGCACGGCAAGCCGCACGAGTTCCACTGCTACCCGGGAGAATCACACGGCTTCCGCACCGAGACCGCCATCGCCGACGCCTACGAACGGGAGATCCGCTTCCTCGGCCGGGTCTTCGACCTCGTATGAATCTCGCATGACCACTGACGGACCGAGCCGGAAGGGAGGAACCATGGCACAGCGACCGGGAGGCACGACCCGGCCGCGGATCTCCGCCACGTCCCCGGCCGGACGTCCGCGACCGCCGGGCCGGGTCACCGCGCACCTCGCCGGTGACGGCTGGTGGGCATTCCTCGCCCGGCGCACCGGGCGGTTCGTGCTGTCCCTGATCGCACTGAGCGCCCTGGCGTTCTTCGTCATCCATCTGGTGCCCGGCGACCCGGTCCGCGCGGCGCTCGGCACGTCCGCACCCCCGGCACTGGTCGAGGCGCGCCGCGCCGCACTGGGTCTCGACGATCCGCTGCCCGTGCAGCTCTGGCACTACTGGACCGGGCTGGCGACCGGCGACTGGGGCGTCTCGCTCGGCTCCCAACTCCCGGTCGCCGACGTCATCGGGTCCCGCCTGTGGCACACCCTGCAACTGGCCGTCCTCGCCCTGGGCGTGGTCATGGTCATCGCGATACCACTGGGCCTCGTCATGGCCATCCTCACCCAGAACGGCCGGCGTCGCCGCACCGAACTCGGATTCACCTCCGCCGCAACGACGATCGGCGCCATACCGGAATTCCTGCTGGCCGTCGGACTGGTCTACGTGTTCGCCGTGTCCTGGGACATCCTGCCCATCGCCGGCCGCGCCGGGCCCGCGTCCTACCTGCTTCCGGTCATCGCGCTCGCCCTCGGCCCCGCCGCGTCCATGGCCCGCATCGTGCGGGTGGAGGTGCTGACCGTGCTGGACGCCGACTACCTGCGCACGGCACGGTCGAAACGCCTCCGGCCCTGGCTGATCTACCTGCGGCACGCGTTGCCCAATGCGCTCACCGCCACGCTGACCCTCGGTGGGCTGCTGCTGACATCGCTGATCGCCGGCACCGTCCTCGTCGAGAACGTGTTCGCCTGGCCGGGTCTGGGCACCACGATCGTGCAGTCCATCGCCGGCAAGGACTACCCGCTGGTGCAGGGCATCGTGCTGGTCTACGGCGTGCTCGTGCTCACGATCAACCTCCTCGTGGACGTGCTGCTGTCGGTGCTGGACAAGCGCTCCGCGATCCGGACGAGCTGATGGCCACGCCCCGCCCCCGCTGGAAGGCAGCGCTCACGACGCCCGTCGGCATGACCGGCGCGGTGCTGCTGGCGCTGCTGATCGTGCTCGCCGCCGCCGCTCCGCTGGTCTGGGGCGACACCGCCGACGTGGTCGATACCGGCGGCCTGCAGCACGGGCCGAGCGCGGACCATCTGCTCGGCACCGACCGGCTCGGCCGCGACGTGCTGGCCAGAGTCATGGTGGCCACCCGGTTGTCGCTGGTGCTCACCGCCCTGGCGACCGCCATCGGGGTCGTCATCGGCGTCGCCGTCGGAGTGGCGCCCGCCGTCCTGGGCCGACGCGCCGGCCGTATGACGGTGGCCGTCGTCAACTTCGCGGTGGCATTCCCCAGCCTGTTGCTCGCCTTGTTCGTCGCGGCCATCTTCGGCGCCGGGGCCGAGGGCGCGGTCTGGGCGATCGGACTGGCGACCGCGCCCACGATCGCCCGGCTGACCCAGAACCTGACCGCCTCCGTGCAGGGGCTGGACTTCGTCGCGGCCGGGAAGATCATCGGCATCGGGCGGCTGCGCATGCTGCGCCGGCACGTGTTGCCCAATATCGCCGAGCCGCTGATCATCAACATCGCACTGTCGGCCAGCGGCGCCATGCTCGCGTTCGCCGGACTGTCCTTCCTCGGCCTGGGAGTGCAAGCGCCGCAGTACGACTGGGGTCTGCTGCTGAACGACGGCCTGGACCGGATCTACCACAACCCGGCCGCGGCACTGGCCCCAGGCGTCGCCGTCATCGTCGCCGCGCTCGCGCTGAACCTGCTCGGTGAGGCCACCGCACAGCTCACGGCGCGACGCAGCCCGCACCGTCCGGCAGAGCCGCCCGGCGATGACGCAGCCGCGGCCGCCGGCGCGGCCGGTGGCGCGCCGTCCGGGGGTGCCGCCCCCGTCGACCGACCGTCGATCCTGACCGTCCGTTCGCTCACCGCGGCGTTCCCCGGGCCGGACGGCTGGCTCACCCCGGTCCGCGGCATCGACCTGGACATCGGGGAGGGCGAACGGCTGGGCATCGTCGGCGAATCCGGTTCCGGCAAGAGCGTCACCGCGATGGCCATCGCCCAGCTGATCCGCTACCCGGGTCGCATCACCGCCGAGCGGCTCGACTTCCTGGGCCGCCCGCTGCTCGATCTCGACGACCGCGCGACCCGCCGGCTGCTGGGCACGTCGCTCGCGATGATCTTCCAGGACTCCACCGGATCGTTCAACCCCACCATGCGACTCGGTCGGCAACTGGGGGAGATCGCCACCGAACACCACGGACTCGGCCGGCGCGCGGCGTTCGCCCGGGCTGTCGACCGGCTGCGCGCGGTGCACCTGCCGCGGGTCGCATTGCACGCCCGCCAGTACCCGCACGAGCTGTCCGGCGGCATGCGGCAGCGCGCGATGATCGCCATGGGACTGATGGGCGAACCACGGCTGATCATCGCCGACGAGCCCACCACCGCGCTGGACGTGCGCGTCCAGCAGCAGGTGCTCGAGCTCATCGAAGAGGTGCGGTCCGCCTCGCACGCCGCGCTGCTGCTCATCTCGCACGATATCGCCGTCGTGGCACAGCATTGCGACCGCATCGCGGTGATGTACGCCGGCCGGATCGTCGAGCAGGGACCCGTCGACGAGGTGCTGCGCCGCCCCCGGCACCCGTACACCAGCGCGCTGATCGCCTCGGTGCCGGACATGCACACCGACCGGACGATGCCGCTGGCCACGATTCCCGGCCGGCCGCAGCCACCCGACGCGCCGACCCGGGGCTGCGCGTTCGCACCGCGGTGCGCCTTCGCCGACTCGGTCTGCGCCGAGATCGTGCCCGCCCTCGCCGATGCCGGTGCCG
>CAZIIX010000130.1:0-3655 GCA_964539345.1 uncultured Actinomycetes bacterium
GCCCTGGTGGATCGCGCCGGCGGTGAGCTTGTCCAGCTCGGTGCGGGAGATCTCCAGCAGCGCGATACCGATCGACCCGGACAGCTCGATCGCCTCGGTGACCCGCTCATCGGGCTGAATCCCTTGTGCCACATACAGTGCCGTCGCCGGCACACCTGCGCGGAGTGCCTCCACGACAGGGTTGCGGCCGACCACCGTCTCGGGCAGGTCCTTCGATCGGCGCACTCCGCGTCCGCCGGTGACCTTGGTGGCCCGGGCCTGCCCGGCGCGTGGCCGCTGACCCTTGCCCGCCGATCCCTTCCGCGCCTTCTGGTGGCCCTTGCGCATCTCGGCCGGTGGGGTCGGCCCGCGACCCTCCCGCGCCTTGCGCGACTTGCCGCCGGAACCGACGGTGGCACCCTTCTTGGTGCCCGATTTGCGTATGGCGCCGCGGCGCTGCGAATTACCAGCCATACCGCGGATTGTCCTTGATCGCAGGGGTCGACATCAAATTGCCGGGGGCACGGCGCCGGCTCCGTCCGGGCACGCGTCGCCGTGCCTGCCGGGCGGCCCGCCTCACTCCACGGTCCAGACGGGGCCGTCCGGGGTGTCCTCGATGGCGAACCCGGCGCGGGCCAGTCGGTCGCGGATCGCGTCGGCGGTGGCGAAGTCCTTGCTCGCCCGTGCCTGGGCGCGGTCGGTCAGGAACTCCTGCAGCAGCGCGCCGGTGGCCGCCACCAGTGCGTCGTGGTCGGCCGAGGCGCCCGCGCCCCCGGCCCAGGGGGCGACGAACGGGTCGAGTCCCAGCACGGCGAGCATGCCGCGCACCGAGCAGGCATGACGAACTGCGTCATCCCATCTCCCGGAGGCGCCGGCGGCGTTGCCCGCGCGCACCTCGTCGTGCACCACGGCCAGCGCGCGCGGCACCGACAGGTCGTCGTCCATGGCCTCGGCGAACCCGGCAGGGATCTCGCCGACCGTCACCTCGCCGTGGCCGGCCGCCCGCTTGAGGAAGCCTTCGACGCGGTCGAACGAACGGGCGGCGTCGGCGAGGGACTCGGGCGAGTACTCGATGGACGAGCGGTAGTGCACCGAGACGAGGTAGTAGCGCAGGGCGATCGGCCGCACCGTCTGGGTGAGGACCTCGACGCCGAGCGTGTTGCCGAGCGATTTCGACATCTTCTCGCCGGCCATGGTCACCCAGTAGGAGTGCATCCAGTAGCGGGCGAACGGCAGCCCGGCGCCGTGTGCCTGCGCGGCCTCGTTCTCGTGGTGCGGGAAGACGAGATCCAGCCCGCCGCCGTGGATGTCGAACTCGTCGCCGAGATAGGTGCGGGCCATCGCGGTGCATTCGATGTGCCAGCCCGGGCGCCCCGGACCCCAGGGCGAGTCCCAGTACGGCTCGCCGGGTTTGGCCTTCTTCCACAGGGTGAAGTCGGCCGCGTCGCGTTTGCTCGCCCCCTCCGACTCGCCCTGCTGCATCTCGTCGATGCGCTGCCCGGACAGGAAGCCGTAGTCGTCCAGGGTGCGCACGGCGAAGTAGACGTCGCCGCCGGCGGCGTAGGCGCTGCCCGAGTCGATGAGTTCGGCGATCAGGTGCTGGATCTGCGGGATGTGCCCGGTCGCGCGCGGTTCGATGGACGGCCGCAGGCAGCCGAGCAGGTCGTACGCGTCGCCGAAGGC
This sequence comes from uncultured Actinomycetes bacterium, assembly GCA_964539345.1. Classification (GTDB taxonomy): domain Bacteria; phylum Actinomycetota; class Actinomycetes; order Mycobacteriales; family Nakamurellaceae; genus Nakamurella. The sequence goes on from CAZIIX010000130.1 coordinate 1,663, forward strand.
GCGCTCATGCGTCGCGGCCCACTCCCACCAGGGGCGCCCCGCGGCGGCGGCCTTGGTGAGGATCTTGTCGTCGATGTCGGTGACGTTGCGGACCTGCGTCACCTCGAAGCCGCGGTACTCCAGCCAGCGGCGCAGCACGTCATAGACGATCCCGGCGCCGCGGAGATGACCGATGTGCGGGAGGTACTGCACGGTCGCCCCACAGTGGTACAGCGACACCTTTCCCGGCTGTAGCGGCTCGAACGGCCGCACGGAACGGGTCGCGGTGTCATAGAGGCGTAGCGTCACGCACCGATGGTACCGAGGGGTGTCGTGCGCGGCTGGCGGCGCGCGGCCGGCCGGTAGGCTCGTCCTCGCGGATCATCGCCCATTCATCGCGCCCCACCCGATCGGAGTTCCAGGAATGTCGCAGCCCGGCGCCCATGTCACCGCAGAGATCGCCAGTCAGCCCCGGGTGTGGGCGCAGGCCGTCGCGCTGGCCTCCGACAGGGCCGACGTCCTGCCCCGACGCGGGGAGCGCGTCGCGGTCGTCGGGTGCGGCACGAGCGCCTTCATCGCCCAGGCGTACGCGGCAGAACGCGAATCCGCCGGCCACGGTGTGACCGATGCGTTCGTCGCCTCGGAATACCCGCAGGGCCGGTCGTATGACCTGATCGTGGCCATCACCCGGTCCGGCACGACGACCGAGGTGTTGGAACTGCTGGCCGCGCAATCGGAGTCGCAGCGCACCCTGGCGATCGTGGGAGATCCGGACAGCCCCGGCGCCACGGCCGCCACCGACGCGGTGCTCATGCCGTTCGCCGACGAGAAGTCCGTGGTGCAGACGCGATTCGCGACCTCAGTGCTGGCCCTGCTGCGCGCCGGCCTCGGGCAGGATCTGCAGCCGGTGATCGATCAGGCGGCGGCCGCGCTGGAGTCCGAGTTGCCCGCCGGCTGGCAGGATTTCCAGCAGTTCGTCTTCCTCGGACGCGGCCCGGGCGTCGGCGTCGCCACCGAGGCGGGGCTGAAGATGCGGGAGGCGGCACTCGCCTGGGCGGAGTCGTATCCGGCCATGGACTACCGGCACGGCCCGATCTCGCTCGCCGAACCGCACACCCTGGTGTGGTTCGTCTCCCCGCCACCGCCCGGGCTGGTCGACCAGATCACCGCGACCGGCGCGAGCGTCGAGGTCGGCGCCGGGGATCCGCAGGCCGAGCTGGTGCGCATCCAGCGCACCGCGGTGGCGCTGGCGCTGCACCGCGGGTACGACCCGGATCGGCCGCGGAACCTCACCCGGTCCATCGTGCTGACCGAGGAGGCCTGAACCGGTGCCGTTGGTGGCCTGTGACGACCTGCTGACCGACGCCCGTGCCGCGGGTCGCGGGATCGGTGCGTTCAACGTGATCCAGCTCGAGCACGCCGAGGCGTTGGTCGCGGGTGCCGAGCGGGTGGATTCGCCTGTCATCCTGCAGATCTCGGAGAACGCGGCCAAGTACCACGGCGCCCTCGAACCGATCGGGATGGCGACCTTGGCGGTCGCCCGGGCCGCGTCGGTGCCCGTGGTGGTGCACCTGGATCATGCCACCGACGAGGAACTGGTCGCCCGCGCGATCGGGCTGGGATTTACCTCCGTCATGTTCGATGCGTCGCGGCTCGACTACGTCGAGAACGTGGACCGCACGGCCGATATCGTCCGCCGGGCGCACGACTCGGGCGTGTGGGTCGAGGCCGAACTCGGCGAGGTGGGCGGCAAGGACGGTGTGCATGCCCCGGGGGTTCGGACCGACCCGGTCGAGGCCGCGGAGTTCGTGCGGGCGACCGGCATCGATGCGTTGGCCGTGGCCGTCGGTTCGTCACACGCCATGACGACCCGGGATGCCGCGCTGGACTTCGACCGCATCGCGGACCTGGCCTCGGCCGTGCCGGTGCCGCTGGTGCTGCACGGCTCCTCCGGGGTGCCGGACGCCGACATCGCCCGCGCCGTGCGCGCCGGGCTGACCAAGATCAATATCGC
>CAZIIX010000130.1:3755-7088 GCA_964539345.1 uncultured Actinomycetes bacterium
CGGACGCCGACATCGCCCGCGCCGTGCGCGCCGGGCTGACCAAGATCAATATCGCCACGCATCTCAACGTGACCCTGACGGCGGCGTTGCGCGACTACCTCGCCGACCACCCGGATGTCGTCGATCCCCGCACGTATCTCGGTGCGGGGCGCGCGGCCCTGGTCGACGAGGTGGCGCGGCTGATCGGCGTCATCGCCGGGGACTGACGGCGCGGCGGTCGGTCCTCGTTCGCGCGCCTTACGGGACCGTCGGGGCCGGCGCGGGCTGGGGGCGCCGGGTCCAGAGCAGCACGGGGATCAGCAGCAGGGAGAGGCAGCCGCCGGCGAGCGAGAGGGTGTGGAAGCTGGTGGCCGCCATGACCATGCCGGACATGGCGCCGCCTCCGGCTCCGGCGAGCGCGATGAGAACGTCGATGTTGCCCTGGGTCTGCGGCCGATTCTCCGGCACGGTGGCGTCGACAACCAGGGCGGTGCCCGAGATCAGGCCGAGGTTCCATCCGAGCCCGAGGAGCACCAGGGCGAGGATCAGCAGCGGCAGGGAGCTGCCGGGAGCGGCCGCGGCGACGATGCCGGCGGCCAGCAGCGTGACGCCGGACGCGGCGGCGATGGGTGCGCGGCCGACGCGGTCGACCAGGACTCCGGTCAGGGGTGAGGGCAGGTACATCGCTGCGATGTGCAGCCCGATGACCAAGCCGACGGCGGCCAGGCCGTGGTGGTGGGTCTTCATGTGCACCGGGGTCATGGTCATGATCGCGATCATCGCGATCTGGGTGAGCACCATGACGGTGGCGCCGACATAGGCGCCGGGGCCGGGCCGCGGGACGGCCGCCGGCGTGCGCGGATCGGGTGCGGGGCTCGGCTCGGTGGCACCGGTCTGCTCGGTGGCACCGGTCGGCTCGGTGGCGTTCATGGCGCGGGCGAGCAGGTAGGGGTCGGGGCGCAGCAGCGCGAACAGCACGGCGCCGGCGGCGAGGTAGGCGACCGCGGCGAGCAGGAAGGGCCCGGCGAGAGCGGGGATTCCCATCGCGGTGGCGAGGTGTCCAAGGGGGTCGACCAGGTTCGGCCCGGCGACGGCGCCGAGCGTGGTCGAGACCATGGCGACGCTGATGGCCGTGCCTCGCCTGGCTGCGGGTGCCAGATCGGTGCCGGCGTAGCGGGCCTGCAGGTTGGTGGCGGTGCCCGACCCGTACACGAACAGTGCCACGAACAGCAGAGGCACGTTGTCGGCGACCGCGGCGACGACCACGCCGATCGCGCCGAGCCCGCCGGCGCCGAACCCGATCGACAGCCCGGCCCGTCGGCCGGATCGGTGGGTCAGGCGACCGACCAGGAACGCGGCGAGCGCCGAGCCGAGGGTGAACACGGCGATCGGCATGCCTGCGAGGCCCTCGGAGCCGAGCATCTGTTGCGCCAGCAGCGCTCCGACGGTGATGCCCGCGGCCAGACCCGCACCGCCCAGGACCTGGCTGATGACCACCACGGTCAGCACCCGCCGTTGGATGCGGGCCTGCTCGGTCTCGCCGAAGGCGCCTCGTCTCAGATCTGTGTGCACGCGCGGTCGTCTCCCGTCGGGTCATGCCGGTCTGCCGGTGGCGAGCCGGATTTCGGTCGCGACCCCGGTTATTCCAATGGTCTATGGAATACCGTACACGCCTCGGCGCGACAGGTCACTGCGGTGGTGGTACAGAGTCGGGTCGCGTCAGCGCTGGCCGCCGGACTCGCGCCAGCCCGGATAGCCCCCCGAATACAGGCTCACCCGGTAACCACGGGCGTCGAGGATCCGGACCGCCTCGGGCGCGTAGACACACCAGGGCCCGCGGCAGTAGGCGACGATCTCCGCTCCGGTGGGAATCTCGCTCAGGCGCTGCTCGAGCTGCTCGATGGGGATGGAGCGGGCGGTCGGGATGTGTCCCGCCTGGTATTCGGCCGGTGGTCGCACATCGATCACCGTGACGTCACCGGCCTTGATCCGACGACGCAACTCGGTCGCGGTGATCTGCTCCATCGCGTCCCGGTCACCGAGATAGGCGGTTGCGGCCTCGGCCGCGGCGGACAGCCGCGCTCGGGCCACCGACCGCACCCCGTCCACCAGGGCGGCGACGTCGTCACCGGCGACCCGGTAGTAGATGCTGGTGCCTTCGCGGCGGGTGGTGACCAGACCGGCGTGCCGCAGCACCTGCAGTTGCGCCGACGTGTTGCTGAGCTTCAGGCCGAGCTCGCGCACCAGCTCGTCGACGTTGCGCTCACCCTGACTGAGCAGGTCCAACAGCTGCAGGCGCACGGGATTGCCCAACGCCTTGCCGACGGTGGCGAACTCCTCGTAGAGCGCGGCCTTGGCGGCGGCGTGCGCTTCATCGGCGGAGTGCTGTGCTGACATGGCCGCGATTATCCCCTGTCCACTCAAGGTCGTCCGCCGTCCCCGGCGGTGCGGAGGTGACGGACAAGCCCTCGGTCGGCGCGTCTGCCGACGGCAGATGCCACCCACCAACCCTGCACCATTCTAAAGAATCGTGGATAACGAGTGGGCCGTGCGACCGACGGCTCCGAAGGACGGGGCAGCGCGGTTCTCGGCTCGTCGGAGCGCCTCAGTGCCGGGGGGAGCTCGCGAGAGCACCGACGGTCTCGACGAGGTGGAACGGCTCTCCGGCCCAGCCGGGTGTCAGCCGTAGCGGGTCCACCCCGACCTGCGTACCACCGGAGGTGTTGCGCTCACCGTTCGTACCGGCGACGCCGGCCCGCCGGGCGGTCGCGCCCCGGCGGCCGGGCAGTGGTGGAGCCGGCGGGATCGCGGTGCCGCGGGGGTCATAGAACTGCCATCCGCGCGTTTCGTGCGCGGCGACCCGGTAGCCGGCCTCGTGCACCAGCATGTGGTGGAATCGGCAGACCAATACCAGGTTGTCCAGGTCGGTCCGTCCGAACAGGGACCAGGGGCGAACATGGTGTGCCTCGAGGTAGCTGCGTCGATGGCACCCTGGGAACCGACAGCCGCCGTCGCGCACCCGCAGCGCACGACGCTGCGCCGCCGAGATGGTGCGTGTCTTGCGCCCGACCCGCAGCGGCTCGCCCTCGCCGACGTTGTGCAGCACCGCCACCAGAGACGCATCACACGCCAATCGTTGAGCGGCGCGTCGCGTCAGGCCGGGACCGTTCTGCATGTGGCACCGCGGCGCCGCCGGGAACGGGCCGCCGTCGTCCGTCGCAGCGCGGGGGCCCGGTGCGGCGGCATCGGTAGCGGCAGATGCCGCGGCAGCGCCGGGTCCGGGGGGTGCGGCGGCATCGGGGGCGGGGCCGACACCCGCAACGCCGTCATAGCTTTCGCCGTGATCACTCGGGG
>CAZIIX010000131.1:0-7064 GCA_964539345.1 uncultured Actinomycetes bacterium
AGATCCTCGTCACGCACGGCACCGGATTCAACTGGTTCGAGCCGGACCATTTCCGTCTCGTCACACTGCCGGACGTGGACATGCTGACCGAGGCCATCGGGCGCATCGCCGATCATCTGGCGACGCTGCGGTAGCGCGGCACCGACCCGGACCGTGGGCCGGCCGCGGGAGGCGCGGCTGTCAGTCGTCAACCACCGGCGCCGTCGGCGAGCAGCCGGGCCGTGTCGCGAGCGATCGCCAGGGCGCGGCGTGACCACGCCTGCGATGCCCCGGCGAGCCCGCACGTCGGGGTGACGACGATCTGCTCCCGGCGCCCCTCCGGCATGCCCAGCCGGTGCCACGCGGTGAGCATCGGTGCGGCGGCGTCCCGATAGGTGAATCCCCCGCCACCGTCCGCCCGGACATCCGCAGCAGCGACACCGTCCGCCCGGGCCGCGCCCGCCCGAGGGGCGGACCCCGGCTCCCCCGTCATACCCGATCCCGCCGGGGGCACTGCCGGGACGAGGCCGGCGCACACCACGGTGCCCCGCTCCAGGATCACCCCCAGTGCGTCCAGCGTCGCGCTGCTGTCGGCGACGCGGGTGAGTTCGACGGAGATCGCATCGAACCCGCAGCCGTCCAGGAACTCGAGCGGGGCGTCGCGGTGGCAGCAGTGCACCATGGTCGCGTCGGCCCCGGTCCCGCCCGCGAGGTCGCGCAGCACGTCGGCGGCGCGCACCGTCTCGACCGCCGGCACCGCGCCGAGACCCGAAGCGGTGGGCAGGGTCCCGGCCAGCACGTCGGGCAGCGACGGCTCATCGATCTGCAGCACTAGGCCGGTCCCGGGCAGCCGCCGGCCGATCGCCGCGAGGAACGCGCGCACGCCCTCGGCCAACGAGCTCGCCAGGTCCCGCGTCGCGCCCGGGTCGGCCACCGCGCGGTTGCCGTTCGGGGTCTCGATGTTCGCCGCCAGCGTCCACGGGCCCGCGACCTGCACCTTCACCCACGGCGCACCGGCGAAGTGCCGCTCGGCCGCATCCAGGTCCCAGGCGAGCAGGTCGGCGGCGCGGCGGCTGTCCCGCCCCGGGCGTCGCGCGAGCCGCCATCCGGACGGCATCACCTCGGCCGGCATGTCCAGGCAGACGGCGGTGGCACGGCCGATCATGTCGGCGCCGGCGCCCCGGGCGGGCAGCTCCACCAGGTGCGGCAGGTCGGGCAGTTCGCCGGCGATCAGCGCGGCCGCCTCCATCGGATCCGTCCCGGGCATCGATCCGATCCCGGTGGCCAGACCGGGGCGCCACGGCCCGATGTCACTCACCGCCGCGTCGGGTGGAGGCGATCTTGCCGGCCGCGACGACCTCCAGATCGTCGTCGTCGTAGAGCGCGACGGTCTGGCCGGGTGCGACGCCGCGGATGGGCTCCTCCAGCCGCACCTCCAGCCGCCCGTCCGCGTCCAGGCCGGCCGACGCCGGTGTGCTGCGGCCGTGCGCGCGCACCTGCACGCGGCCGTGCACCGGGAAATCGGGCGTGCGCCCGCCGGGGTAGACGACCTCGTCGGCGACCATGGCCACCACGTCCAGGTGAGTGGCGGTGCCCACGGTGACGGTGCGCGAGACCGGTTCGATGGACAGCACGTACCGCGGCTTGCCGTCCTTGGCGGGGCGGGTCAGGTTCAGCCCCTTGCGCTGGCCGATGGTGTAGCCGTAGTAGCCGTCGTGCTGGGCGAGCTCGTCGCCGGTGTCCTCGTCGACCACGGAACCGGGCTGGGCGCCGAGCTTCTCACCGAGGTACCCGCGGGTGTCGCCGTCCGGGATGAAGCACAGGTCGTACGAGTCGGGCTTGGACGCCACGGAGAATCCGCGTCGTTCGGCCTCGGCGCGCACCTGCGGCTTCGTCATGCCGCCGAGCGGGAACATGCTGTGCGCCACCTGGTCGGGTCGCAGCACGGCCAGGACGTACGACTGGTCCTTGGCGGCGTCGACCGAGCGCAACAGCCGGCCGTCCTCGATGCGCGCATAGTGGCCGGTGACCACGGCGTCGAAGCCGAGCGCGAGCGCGCGGTCCAGCAGCGCGGCGAACTTGATCTTCTGGTTGCACACCAGGCACGGGTTGGGGGTGCGTCCGGCGGAGTACTCGGACAGGAAGTCGGTGATCACCGTGTCGGCGAACTCCTGGCTGAAGTCCCAGATGTAGAACGGGATGTCGAGCACGTCGCAGACCCGGCGGGCGTCGAACGAGTCCTCGACGCTGCAGCAGCCGCGCGAACCGGTGCGCAGCGTCTTCGGGGAGCGGGACAGCGCCATGTGGATCCCGGTGACGTCGTGCCCGGCCTCGATGGCCAGCGCCGCGGCCACCGCGGAATCGACACCGCCGCTCATCGCGGCCACGACCCTCATCGTCTGCTCCCCGCCAATGCGGCCGCCCGGGCGCGTTCCACCGCCGGGCCGATGGCCGCGGCGAGTGCCTGCACGTCCGCCCGGGTCGAGGTGTGGCCCAGGGTGAATCGCAGCGCCGAGCCGGCCTCGTCATCGGACAGGCCCATGCCGATCAGCACGTGCGAGGGGCGTGCCACGCCGGCGGTGCAGGCGCTCCCGGTCGAGCAGGCGATGCCGGCGGCGTCCAGCAGCATCAGCAGCGCGTCTCCCTGGCATCCGGGGAATCGCAGGTTCGCGTTGCCGGGCAGTCGCGACGGGCCGCCGTCCATGACGGCGGTGCCGGGGTCGCCGGAGAGCACCACGTCGGGAACCACGGCGCGCACCTCGTCGACCAGTGCGTCGCGCAGCCCGGCCAGGCGCGGCATCTCGCTCGCCAGGGAGCGGACTGCCTGGTCGGCGGCGGCGACGAATCCGACGGCGGCGGGCATGTCCAGCGTGCCCGAGCGGATGCCCCGTTCCTGCCCGCCGCCGTGGCCGATCGGGGTGACGGCGAGGTCCCGCTTGACCAGCAGGGCCCCGACGCCGACCGGCCCGCCGATCTTGTGCGCGGTGATGGACATGGCGTCCGCGCCGGACGCGGAGAAGTCGACCGGCAGCGACCCGAACGCCTGCACGGCGTCGGTGTGCAGCGGGATGCCGTGGCGGTGCGCGACCTCGGCGAGTTCGCGGATGGGGTTGACGGTGCCCACCTCGTTGTTCGCCCACATCACGGACACCAGGGCGACCGATCCGGGGTCGCCGGCGATCGCGGCCGCCAGCGTGTCGGCGTGCACGCGGCCGAAGTCGTCGACCTCGAGCCAGGTGATCTCGGCGCGGCCGGACGTGTGCAGGGCCTCGGCGCAGTCGAGCACCGCGTGGTGCTCCACGGCGGGCACCAGCAGCCGACGGCGGCGCGGGTCGGCCTGCTGCCGCGCGGCGACGATGCCGGCGACGGCGATGTTGTCGGACTCGGTGCCGCCGGAGGTGAAGATCACCTCGCTGGGGCGGGCGCCGGTCGCGTCGGCGATCGCCTCGCGGGACTCCTCGACCCGGCGCCGCGCGGCGCGGCCGAACGAGTGCAGCGAGGAGGCGTTGCCGACCTGGCGCATCGCGCCGGCCATCGCGTCGATGGCCGCCGGGAACGCCGGGGTGGTCGCGGCGTGGTCGAGGTAGACCGGGCCCGCGGCAAGGGCGTGCTGGTGATCTGTCATGACCCGTCCAGGGTAACCGCCCGTGCCGCGGGCGGCCGCGGCGCTCAGCCCTGTCTGCGGGTCTTGACGGCCTCGGTCAGCTGCGGGGCGACGGCGAACAGGTCGCCGACCACGCCGAAATCGGTGATCTCGAAGATCGGCGCCTCGGAGTCCTTGTTCACCGCCACGATCGTCTTGGACGTCTGCATGCCCGCGCGGTGCTGGATGGCGCCGGAGATGCCCAGCGCGATGTACAGCTGCGGCGAGACGGTCGCGCCGGTCTGGCCCACCTGGAACTGGTGCGGGTAGTAGCCCGAGTCGACCGCGGCCCGGGACGCGCCGACCGCGCCGCCGAGCGCATCGGCCAGCGCCTCGACCACGGCGAAGTTCTCCGCCGATCCGACGCCGCGCCCGCCGGAGACGACCACCGACGCGGCCGACAGGTCCGGCCGATCCCCGGACGGCTCCGGGTGGGAGGCGACGATCCGCGCCGCCTTCACCCCGTCCAGCGACACCTCCAGCGGCACGATCTCGCCGGCCGCCGGCGCCGCCGACCCGTCGATCGAGTTCGACCGCACCGAGACGACCGGCACACCGCGGGTGACCTTCGAGCGCACGGTGTAGGCGCCGCCGAACACCGACTGGGTCGCGACCACCTCGCCGCCCTCGTCGGCGATGTCCACCGCATCGGCGATCACCCCGGACTCCAGCCGGGCCGCGAGCCGACCGGCGATCTCCCGCCCGTCATCGGTGGCGGCCACCAGGACCGCTGCCGGCACCGCCTCCGACGATGCCGCAGCCACTGCCGCGTCCAGGGCCCGCACCGCCGGCACCGTCAGCAACGACGCCGCCTCGTCGGACTCCAGCGCATACACCTTCGCCGCGCCGGCCGCGGCCAGCTCGGGCTGCAGCCGCTGCGCCGTGCCCGGCGCGCCGACCAGCACCGCGGCCGGGGTGCCGATCCGCGCCGCCGCCGCCAGCAGCTCGCCGGTGACCTTGCGCAGCCCGGTATCGGAATACTCGGTCAGAACCAGAACCTCAGACATCTCAGAATTCCCCTCGTGTATGTCGGGATCGATCAACAGCTGTCACGGCCGAGCGCTAGATCAGCCGCGCCGCCGCCAGATACTCCGCGATGCGCGTGCCACCGTCCCCGTCATCGCCGACCTTCTCGCCGGCCTCCTTCGGCGGACGGGCCGCCGCGTCGACGACGACACACGCCGACTCGACCGCCACGCCCAGGTCCGCCAACGACACCGTGGTCACCGGCTTCTTCTTCGCCGCCATGATCCCCTTGAAGTTCGGGTACCGCGGCTCGGTGATCTTCTCCGTCACCGACACCACCGCCGGCAACGGGGCCGACACCTCGCTGACACCGGACTCGTCCGCCCGCTCCGCCGTCACCGCACCCTCGGCCACGCCGAGCCTTTGCACCTGCGTCACCGCCGGCAGGTCCAACCGCTCCGCCAGCATCGACGGCACAGACGCGGTCCGCCCGTCCGTCGTCTCGTTCCCCGCGATCAGCAGGTCGAACGACAGCGTGCGCAGCGCCGCGGCCAACACCGCCGACGTCGCCACCGCGTCCGCACCCGCCAGGCCGTCATCGACCACATGCACCGCCTTGTGGGCGCCCATCGCCAGCGCCTTGCGCAGCGTGTCGGTCGCGCGATCCGGCCCCATCGTCACCACGGTCACCTCGCCGCCGTGCTCCTCGGTGAGCTGCAACGCCATCTCCACGCCGCGCGAATCGATCTCATCGATCACCGCATCCGCCGCGTCCCGGTCCAGCCGATGATCACCCTCCCGCAGCGTCCGCTCCGAATAGGTATCCGGCACCTGCTTGACCAACACCGCAATATCCATCGCTAGCAAAGCCTCCCTCGCTCCAACACAGCGTCCCGACGGCGAACCGCACCGGCACATCAGCCAAGGCTCACCTCAGCACATCGCAGTATTCCGGCACCACACCGCCATCACCGCAGTGAGATTTGCCACTCGCCGACGTGACAGCCGCCAAGTTACTGGCCAGTAGCCTACCGCCTGTCCCCACCGCTCCCGCGCAGTGGCACCCTGGTGAGGTGGCCACCACTGCTCCTGCTTCCACCTATGTCCTCGTCGTGGGACTCATGGCGACCGTCTCCTCCTTCGGCATCGTGGTGATCTTCACGCCGCCCTGGTATTGGTACGCGATCCCGGCGGCCTGCGCGGTGCCGGAGATCGTGATCCTCGCGCAGCGCTGGGCGAAGCGGCGCCGGCTCCAGCGGGAACTGCAGGCCGCGCTGGAGGAGCTCGGCTGACGGCATCCGGCATGGCCGGGTACGTACCCGAGTGTGGTCGGTGATCTGGCCGGGTGTGGCGGGGCAGGCACCCGCGTGCGGCCGGTGATGTGGCCGAGTGCGGCGGGGTATGTGGCCGAGTGCGGCCGGGTATGACGCAGGGCCCGGGCGACGCTCGGCGGCGACGGGCCGCACCCTCGGGTCCCGTACGATTCCCGCATGCCCATTCCGCTGATCCTCGACGTCGACACCGGCGTGGACGACGCCATGGCGTTGATGCTGGCCGTCCGTCACCCGCAGCTCGACTTGCGCGCCGTGAGCTGTGTGGCCGGCAACGCGGGCCTGGACCAGGTCGTGACGAACACGCTGTACGTGCTCGATGCGGCCGGCGCCGGCGATGTGCCGGTGGGGCGCGGCGCAGCCCGCCCCCTGCTGGCCTCCCCGCACGACGCCGGTCACGTGCACGGCGTCGACGGGCTTCGCGGGTTCTCGCGGCCCAGCGACCGCCGCGTCTCGACGCTCGGCGCCGTGGCGCTGCTGCACCGGGAGCTGATGACGGCGATCAGCCGCGGTGAGCGGGTGACGGTGGTGCCGCTGGCACCGATGACCAACATCGCGCTGCTGCTGCGCACCTACCCGGAGGTCGCCGCCGGCATCGAGCGGATCGTGTTCATGGGCGGTTCGGCCGGGTCGGGCAATGCCACCGCGGCGGCCGAGTTCAACGTGTGGCACGACCCGGAGGCGGCGGCGATCGTGCTGGGCGCCTGCGCCGAACTGGACATCGCGGCGACCATGTACGGGCTGGACGTGTTCGACGACGTGCGGGTGGGCGAGTCGGACGCGGCGCGGCTGCGGGACCTGCCGGATCCGGCCGCACAGCTCGCGGGGGCGCTGATCTCCTCGCACCGGGACGTGTTCGGCACCGACGACATCACGATCGGCGATGCCGGGGCGGTGTGCGCCGTCATCGCGCCGGACGGGCTACGCACCGAGCGGCATCCGGTGCGGGTGGAGACAGCGCCGGGATTCGCCCGGGGGCAGACGATCGTGGATCGGCGCCCGTGGCGCGGGGATCGGGAATCGGACCCGCAGCTCGAGGCGCCGGCCGAGATCGACATCGCGCTCGGCGTCGACGCGCGGCGCTACGCCCGGCTCTGGCTCAGCGCCTTCGACTGACGCTGCTCGTCGGTGCCGGACGCGCCGGG
>CAZIIX010000132.1:0-7033 GCA_964539345.1 uncultured Actinomycetes bacterium
ACCTTGGCGCGAACGGCAGGGTGCGACGCGTGCCCCACCACCGTCTTTCGGGACACCGCCAGCCGTGACGCCAGGTAGCCGAACTCCCGATCGCCGTGCGCGGCCTGATTGAGGTTCATGAAGTCCATGTCCAGCTCGCCCCAGGGCAGGGCGACGTTCGCCTGCGTGTGCAGGTGCAGCAGGGGCTTTCGCAGCTCGTCCAGACCGAGGATCCACGCCTTGGCGGGGGAGAAGGTGTGCATCCAGGCGATGACGCCGATGCAGCGATCCGCCCCGTTGGCCTCGAGCGCGATCCGGCGGATCCCGTCGCGATCCAGCAGCACCGGCTTCCACACGATCCGCACCGGGACATCGCCCGCCGCCTCGAGTGTCGCGGCGATCTCCTGCGACTGCCGCGCGACCTGCTGCAGCACATCGTCCCCGTACAGGTTCTGCGAACCGGTCAGGAACCAGACTTCACGATGTTCGAACGGGTTGATCACGGTGGGGATCTCCTCGATGGCAGCCGGGCCGACGGTCGGATGCCGGGCTGGTGTGGTGGCACGGTGGGGCGCCGGCCGTGATGCGTCCGGGCCCAGCGGTCCCGCCCACATTCCGGCGACGGCGCGTCCAAGTGTGAACGCTAACATTACAGCGTGTCAAGAGTACGGACGGCTCGGTCGCGCGCGGTATATGCTCACCTCCGGGCGGATGCCGGCCCCCGGCGGTGTCAGACGGCGGCGTCGGTCGGCAGGGCCAGCCGGTCAGCGATCAGCCGGTGCCGGGACGAGCGCACAGCACACCGGTGACGGGGAGGACGGCGGCGGAGTGACAACCAGCAGATCCCCGGTGATGGCCGACGTCGCTGCGCGTGCGGGCGTTTCGCATCAGACCGTCTCCCGTGTGCTCAACGAACCGGAGCTGGTGCGTCCGGCCACCCGCGAACGCGTCCTGGAGGCCATCAAGTCGCTCGGCTACCGCCGGAACTCGTCCGCGCGCGCCTTGGCGACCAGCCGCACGGGCTTGATCGGGGTCATCAACTCCGGCGTGGCGTACTTCGGCCCGGGACAGACCGCGATGGCGATCGAGGCCGCGGCGCGCACGGCCGGATATGCCACCATCACGTCGAGCGCCGAGGACCCGACGGCCCGTCCCGACGAGACCCTGGACTCCTTCCTCGATCTCGGTGTGGAGGGACTGATCGTCGTCGCGCCGACGATCGAGGTGGCGGAGGCCACGCGTGCGCTGGCGGGGCGGCTGCCGATCGTCATCATCGCCACCGGGCTCGATTCTCCGGCCCCGATGCATCTGGTGGCGGTCGACCACGAACAGGGCGCGCGGGCTGCCGTGCGCCACCTGCTCGACCTCGGGCACCGCACGATCGCGCATATCAGTGGACCGCTGGACTGGTTCGACGCGCGCGCTCGGGTCGCTGGTTGGCGCGCCGAGCTCCAGCAGGCGCGGCTCCCGGTGCCCGAGCCCATTGCCGGCGGGTGGGACGCCCGCGACGGCTACGCCGCGGCGGAGCGGATCCTGGCACTGCCGGAACGTCCGACGGCCGTCTTCGCGGCGAACGACCTGCTGGCGCTGGGGCTGATGCGCCGGTTGCACGAGGCCGGCCTGTCGATCCCGCAGGACGTCGCCGTCGTCGGCTACGACGACAGCGCCGGCAGTGACTACTTCCACCCGTCGCTGACCACGATCCGGCAGCCGTTCGAAGCCGTGGGCCATCGCGCGATCAAGGTCCTGCTGTCCACGATCGGCGGCGCGAACCCGGCCGACCTGCTGATCGTTCCCACGCTCGTCCAGCGCGAATCAACGGTAGCCGCACGGTAGATCGGTGCGGGTGCTCACCGATCGGCGATGTCCGCGGTGCGCGCTACCCTCCTGGCCATGAGGGAGACTCCGGACGAGATGGCCGCACTCCAGGCGCTGGTCGACGAGTCGCACGGGCGCAGCAGCGCGCATCTGCGCAGCATCATTGCCGGTGACGCCCGGCTGGATGCCGGGCAGATCACCCGGGCGCTCACCGGGATGAAGGTGCTGAGCCTGGCCACCGTCACGGCTCGCGGCGAGCCGCGGATCAGCGCCGTGGACGGGCACTTCCTGCACGGCAGATGGACGTTCGGGACGGACGGCGGCTCCGTCAAGGCGCGGCACCTCCGGGCGCGCCCGGCCGTCAGCGCGGCGCACCTGGACGGCGAAAGGCTCGGCGTCTTCTGCCACGGGTACGCGGAACCGCTGACGCCGGCGGAGCCCGACTGGGACGAGACCCTCGAGCACTGGACGGCGCACTACGGCACCGATCCCACCTCCTGGGGTGCCGACATCCGCATGTTCCGGATCCGGCCGACCTGGTTCGTCGGATACGGCGCCGCGGCCGCCGATCGGTGACGCCACGCAGCACGGCGCGGCGCTGCCACGGGTAGCCGATGCCGCCGCGCGCCGCCGGGCGACCGGGTCAGATCGCCTCGGCGGCGGCGCGCTGGATGGCCAGCCCGGCCCGGTAGCGCTCGAGATAGGCCGCGTACCCGGCGACGTCGGCCGGATCGGGCCGGACGGTCGTCACATCCAGGGACGCTCGGACGATGCCGTGCAGGAACTCGCCGAGCGGGCGCCCGGCGCCCGCGTCCCGGTAGGCGGCGAGCAACGCCATCCCCCACGCGCCGCCCTCGGACGCGTTGCGCCCCACCGCGACCGGCGAGTCCAACGCGCCGGCCAGGATGCGCTGAGCGATGCCGGGGGTGCGGAACAGGCCACCGTGCGCGAACATCTCGTCCACCGAGACCCCCTCGTCCGTCAGCACCTTCATGCCGAGGCTGAGCGTCGCGTACACGCCGTAGAGATGTGCGCGCATGACGTTGGGCAGTGAGAACGAGCCGTCCGGCGTGCGCACCAGCAGCGGGCGACCGTCGGTGATGCCGGCGATCGGCTCGCCGGCGAGGTAGTTGTAGGCGAGCACGCCGCCGGCATCGGCATCGCCCTCCGCCGCCTGCGCGAGCATCGTCGCGTAGACGGTCTCCCGGTCGATGGGCGCGCCGGCCGCGGACGCGAAGCGGTGCAGCAGGGTCGCCCAGTCCGCGAAGTCGTTCGCGCCGTTGTTGCAGTGCACCATGGCCACCGCATCGCCGGCCGGTGTCGCGACCAGATCGATCTCCGTGTGCACCCGCTGCAGGGGTCGTTCGAGCACCACCATGGCGAAGATCGAGGTGCCGGCGCTGACATTGCCGGTGCGCGGCGCGACCGAGCAGGTGGCCACCATCCCGGTTCCGGCGTCCCCCTCCGGCGGGCACAGCGGCGCACCGGCCGCAAGCGAACCCGTCGGGTCCAGCAATGCCGCGCCGGCCGGTGTCAGCGAGCCGGCGTCGGCACCCGCCACCAGGACGGTCGGCAGCAGCGCCCGAAAGCCGGTTCGCACGCCGCGCGCGGCCAGCAGCTCGTCGAGGCGGTCGAGCATTGCCGCGTCATAGTCCTTGGTGTCGCTGTCGACCGGGAACATGCCCGAGGCGTCCCCGATGCCCAGGACGTGGCGTCCGGTCAGCCGGTAGTGGACGTATCCGGCGAGGGTGGTCAGCGCCGCCACCCGCGGCACGTGCTCCTCGTCGCGCAGCACGGCCTGGTAGAAGTGGGCGACCGACCAGCGCTGCGGGATGTTGATGCCCAGCGCGTCGGTGAGGATCTCCGCGGCCTTCTCCGTGGACGTGTTGCGCCAGGTGCGGAACGGCACGAGCGGCTCGCCGTCGCCGTCCAGTGCCAAATACCCGTGCATCATGGCCGAGATACCGAGTGCCGCAACATGTTTCGGGCGCACGCCGTGCCGTCGTTCAGCGTCGGCGGCGAGGTCCGCGAACGTCGCCCGCAACCCGGCCCAGACGTCGGCGATCGCGTAGGTCCACACGCCGTCGACCAGGGTGCTCTCCCATTCGTGCCCGCCCACGGCCAGGACGGCCGTCGGGTCGCTGCCGATCAGGCACGCCTTGATCCGTGTCGAGCCCAGTTCGATCCCCAGCCGGGCCCGGCCGGCACGGATGTCGTCGGCGAACCCGTGTTCCTCGCTGGACATGTCGCTCCCCCTGTCAGGCCCGCCGGTCGTCGTCGCGCTGGCCGTAGACGTTCTGGTAGCGGTCGTAGAGCCGGTCGACCGAGGGCTGCGGAATCGGCACCAACGGCCCGGCCTGCCGGGCGTAGTGCACCGAACGCGCGACGTCCTCGACCATCACGGCGGCCTTGACGGCGTCCCGGGGCGTGACCCCGACGGTGAACGGGCCGTGATTGCGCATCAGCACGGCGCGTGAGCGGTGCCCGCGCAGCGTCTCGACGATGCCCCGGCCGATCGAGTCGTCGCCGATGATCGCGAACGGGCCGACCGGGATGGGGCCGCCGAATTCGTCGGCCATCGCGGTGAGCACGCAGGGGATCGCCTCGCCCCGGGCGGCCCAGGCGCAGGCGAACGTCGAGTGCGTGTGCACGACACCGCCGACCTCGGGCATATGCCGATAGACGTAGGCGTGCGCCGCGGTGTCGCTGGACGGATGGCGTTCGCTGCCCACCGATCCCGCAATGACGGAGCCGTCCAGGTCGCACAGGACCATCGTCTCGGGCGTGATGTCGTCGTAGGCCAGCCCGGAGGGCTTAATCACGAACAGGTCGGCACCGGGAACGCGCCCGGAGACGTTCCCGCCCGTCCAGACCACCAGGCCGTTGCGCACCAGCTCGCCGTGCAGCGCGGCGACGTCGGCACGAACCGTCTCGATCGCGGCGTCGATGGCGGCGGGGAATGTGGTCATCGGCGTCCTCCCTCAGCATGAAATGTGAGCGCTAACAGGTTAGCGTGAACCGGCCGTTTGCGGAAGTGCCCCATGCTCGGCCCGTCGGCCCCGCCGCCCCGCCGCGGAACGGCACCGATAGGGCACCGATATGGCACGCTGGTCAGACGGCGAGACGAGGTGAGGGCGAGCCATGGACCATGCCGGCGGGACGGCAGCCGACGCGGACGCGCGATCGCGGATCCTGCGGCGCCTGGACACCACCGTCCGGGACCGCGTCCCGGTCATCAACTTCGTCACCGCCCCCGTCGCCGTCCCGAGCACCCCACCGACGGGCGGCTGGTGGGCGCGCTGGCGATGGCGTCGCGCACGACGGAGGGCGGAGCGGCGCGCGAGCCACCATCCGGAGAAGCGGCGCGTCGAGTTCGCCGGATGGGCGGCGATCCCGTGGCGGGACCGGCCGCGTGAGGCCCGCCTGGTCGACGTCGCCCACGACATCGTCACGCAGATCCTGGCGTGTCCGGCCTGGAGGCACCCGATGCTGGACACGCAACGCCTCCGGCTCGACCCGCAGCGCGAGCTGGCCGATATCGCGCTGAGCGCCTACGAGCTGTACCGGATCCGA
This sequence comes from uncultured Actinomycetes bacterium, assembly GCA_964539345.1. Lineage (GTDB taxonomy): Bacteria > Actinomycetota > Actinomycetes > Mycobacteriales > Nakamurellaceae > Nakamurella. The sequence continues at coordinate 5,371 of CAZIIX010000132.1, forward strand.
CGGCAGCTCGGCCCACGCCCGGGCGGCGCTGCCGGCAGCGAGATCGCCGCCCGCGCGCAGGCGGCCGTCGACACGGCCGGCACTGCGCCCGAGGCGGTGTGGGAGTCGCTCCTCGATCGCGTGGCGGCACTCGATTCGTACCGTGCGCACCTGGAGGGGCTCACACCCCTCGTCGCGGCGTGGCGGGCCCTCGGCGACGCCGAACGCCTGGAGCTCGGTGGGGACATGGCGGCGCTGTACACCGCGAGCGCGCGGCACGAACTCGCCGGCGCGCAGACCCGGGAGCTGACCGACGAGGTCGAGGGGATCCGCGCCGGCCTCGAGGCCTCGGTGCGGATGCTGGGCGCGGACGTGCGTGCGCTCGAGACGTGGGAGCCCCGGTCCGACCTTCCGCGGTGAGTGCCGCGACGACCTCCGTCATCGGGAGGGCCCGGTCAGAACCAGCTTGTTCGCGACCCCCGCACACTGTTGTTGTTGGCGCCGGACATGCGCGAGTTGCGCACTCCCGTCACGGATCCCGCATAGCTGTCGTCGGCCTGGATGTTGCGCGTCTCGGCGGCCGTCTCGGACTCGTGGTGATGCCTCTTGGTGACGTTGCGGTATCGCAGGTACGTCAGGCCGTAGAACACGAACCCGGCCAGCAGGAACAGGAATGCGAAATTGCGCAGTCCCCCGCCATCGGAGTCGCTGGAGGCGGCCTGGACGGCGACGGTGAGAACGTCGATGTAGTGCAGCATCAGCCACCCACCAGGAAGAAGATCAGGAACAGGATGATGCCGACGAGCTCGACGGCCGCGGAGACCAGCAGTAGCCGCGCATGATTGACGGGGACGCTCCCCATCGTCTCGCCGGTGCGACCGTTGACGGCGACGTAGTGCACGAACGACTTCCCGTTGGGCTTCTGCTCGTAGTAGCTATACAGCCAGACCGGGAGGTAGGCGGACACCCACCGCTGGCCGACCAGGTGGAGTTGCTCGTTGTCCCATCGCACCCCGCGGTCGTAGAACCCGATCATGTCGTTCGCCTTGAACCGGGCGATGTCCTGCGACTGGGCGGTGACGATCGGTGCGAGCTCGTCGATGTTGCTGTCGCGCTTCTCGGACGCGAAGCCGGTGAGGTAGTTCGAGTCGTAGCAGACCGAGTTCTCCACATCGAACGGCATGATCGAATTGATGACGTTGTTCGAGTTCCGCGACGCGGCCTGGTCCAATCGCTGCGTCGAGGACTCCACGGTCAGGTCGTCGACGTAGAGGTCGAAATCGCGTCGGACATGGTAGATGTCGGCGTCGTAGAGCCGCACATCCTTGTCATCTCGTTTGACCGTGTAGCTCCGCGTCTGGTGCTCCCCCTGGCCCGACAGCTGCGCGCGGGCATTGACATCGACCACCATGTACGGCAGGTAGACGCCCATGACGTTCTCGGCGTTGAACTCCGCCTTGAATGTCGGGTGCGCGAAACCGGTCCGCTTCTTGACGAACTCCTCGATCTTCGCCACCGCCGCTTCCTTCGGAAGCCGGAACGGCAGGATCATGTCCGGCACGGCGCCGTTGGGCACCTGCTGGTTCATCGACAGCGTGTTGCGGCACCAGTGGCACCGCGCCTGTGTGCTGCTCTTGGTGTCGATGACCACCTCGGCACCGCAGGCGCTGCACTTGAACGTGAG
>CAZIIX010000133.1:0-3591 GCA_964539345.1 uncultured Actinomycetes bacterium
GCGCGGTCGATCGCGGACACCGCCGCCGGTTCTCGCGCCAGTGCCGCCGCCCGCACCGCCTCGATCGACGCCTCGCGCGGCAGCCCGGCCATGGCCACGATCGCCTCCTCGCCGGCGTACTGCTCGAGGCATCCGCGGTTGCCGCAGCGGCACCGGGGCCCCTCGGGATGGATAGTCACGTGGCCGATCTCGCCGCTCCAGCCGTGCGACCCCTGGTACAGCGCGCCGTCGCGCACCAGCGCCGATCCGATGCCCACACCGCCGGAGACGTAGACGAACGTGTCGAGTGGTGGGCCGAGCGCCGGCTGCAGCCCCCGGGTCTGCGCCAGGCCCGCCAGCTTCGCCTCGTTCCCGACCTGCACCGCCGGCCCACCCAGATCCAGCAGCGGCAGCAGATCCACGCCGCGCCAGCCGAGATTGGGCGCGACCTCCAGCCGTCCGGTCGCCACCCGCACCAGACCGGGAACCGCCAGCCGCGCCCCGGTCACCCGCATCCCCTCCGCGGTCACCCCAGCAACGAGATCGCGTGCCAGCAGCGCCACGTCGCGCATCACCGTCGAAGGATCCGATCCGCGCAGGTCCACCGTCATCGTTCGTTCGGCGACGACCTCCCCGGCCAGATCGAGGACCCGCCCGCCGTAGTAGTCGGCACCCACCTCCAGGCCCAGCCCGACCAGCGAGCGTCCGCGCGGCCCCAGCGGGACCCCCGGCCGGCCCAGCCCGCGCACGGTCGGCAGCGGCAGCTCCGCCACGATGCCGGCGGCCAGCAGCGTGGTCACCAGGGCGGAGACGGTCGCCTTCGTCAGGCCGGTGCGCTCGGCCACGCCTGCGCGGGACAGCGGAGTCGGCGAACCATAGATGGCCTCCGTCACGGTCGCCAGGTTCTGTTGTCGCAGGCTGTGCTGCCCCGCGGCGCCGCTCATCACGCCTTGACCGTAGCAGGAACAACGACTATGTTCAGCCGCAAAACTAATAGTTCTCCGGCGCGAGGTGAGGAGCCGACCATGGCATCGTCAATCAAGTACTCGTTCGGGTTGTGGACCGTCGGCTGGCAGGCGCAGGATCCGTTCGGCGCGGCGACCCGGCCCCCGCTCGACCCGACCGAGTCGATCCACAAGCTCGCCGAGATCGGCGCCTGGGGCTTCACGTTCCACGACAACGACGTCTTCCCGTTCGACGCCGACGACAAGGAGCGCCGCGCGTGCATCGACGCGGTGGCCAAGGCCGCGGACGAGACCGGACTGGTCATCGAGATGATGACGACGAACACGTTCACCCACCCGGTGTTCAAGGATGGCGCCTTCACCTCCAACAACCGCGGCATCCGCCGCTTCGGGCTGCGCAAGGTGCTGCGCAATGTGGACCTGGCCGCCGAGTTGGGCGCGAAGACCTTCGTCATGTGGGGTGGTCGGGAGGGCACCGAGTACGAGAATTCCAAGGACCTGCACGCGGCGCACGCGCGCTATGCGGAGGGCATCGACACGGTGGCCGCCTACATCAAGGAGCGCGGCTACGACCTGCGGATCGCCGTCGAGCCGAAGCCGAACGAGCCGCGCGGGGACATCTTCCTGCCCACCATCGGCCATGCGCTGGCGCTGATCGCCACGCTGGACAACGGCGACATCGTCGGGCTCAACCCGGAGACCGGGCACGAGCAGATGTCCAACCTGAACTACACGCACGGCCTGGCGCTGGCGCTGTATGCGGGCAAGCTGTTCCACATCGACCTCAACGGTCAGAACGGCCCCAAGTTCGACCAGGACCTCGTGTTCGGGCACGGCAACCTGCTGTCCGCGTTCTTCACCGTCGACCTGTTGGAGAACGGATTCCCCGGCGGCGGACCGCGTTTCGAGGGTGCGCGGCACTTCGACTACAAGCCGTCCCGCACCGAGGGCGCCGAGGGCGTGTGGGAGTCCGCGAAGGCGAACATGGAGATGTACGACATGCTGGCCGCCGCGTCGGCGAACTACCGGGCCGATCCGGAGGTGCAGGAGGCGCTGCGGCACGCCGGGGTCTTCGAGCTGGGCGAGCCGACGATGGCCGCCGGCGAGACGTTCGAGCAGTTCCTGTCCGACCCGACCACGCGTGAGACGTTCGACGTCGACGCCGCCGCGGAACGTGACTACGGTCTCGTCCGGTTGCATCAGCTGGCGTTACGGCATCTGATTGGGTGACGCAGCTGGCGTGGGTGCGCCGGCGGTTGTGGTCTGCGTCGAGGAAGGGCCATCGAAGTATGACGCTGGTAGCGGGCATCGACTCGTCCACCCAGTCCTGCAAGGTCATGATCCGGGATGCCGAGTCCGGCACGTTGGTGCGGTCCGGATCCGCACCGCATCCGGACGGCACCGAGGTCGACCCCGAGCACTGGTGGACCGCGCTGCAGGCCGCGATCGCGCAGGCCGGGGGGCTGGCCGATGTCGAGGCGCTGGCCATCGCCGGTCAGCAGCACGGGATGGTGGCGTTGGACGAGCGGGGCGAGGTGATCCGCCCGGCGCTGCTGTGGAACGACGTGCGCTCCGCCGATGCGGCCACCGCGTTGATCCGCGAGCTCGGCGACGGGGACCACGAGGCCGGGGCGCGCCGGTGGGCGGCGGACGTGGGGTTGGTGCCGCAGGCGTCGTTCACGGTGACGAAGCTGCGGTGGCTGGCCGATGCCGAGCCGGACAACGCGCGGCGGGTCGCCGCGGTCGCGCTGCCGCATGACTGGTTGACCTGGCGCCTGGCGGGCGGTGGTGCCGATTCCGCCGCTTCCGGCGGCGCAAGCGATACCGGCGGCATGGGCGGAGGATCCGGCAGGTTCGACGGGCTGGTGACGGACCGGTCGGACGCGTCCGGTACCGGCTACTTCGACGCCGTGGCCAACACCTACCGGCGGGATCTGCTGGCCCGGGCCCTGCGATGCTCCGATGCGGCCGCCGAGTCCATCGTGCTGCCAAGGGTTCTCGCCCCGCACGAGCGGGCCGGCAGGATCACCACGCCGGTCGGTGGCGCTGGCGGGGGTGCCGGCAGCGGGCATGGCACGCTCGGCGGCGCCGGCCGTGGTGCGGCCGGGCATGTCGTGCTCGGTCCGGGCATGGGCGACAACGCGGGCGCCGCACTGGCTCTCGCGCTGCGGCCCGGGGACACGATGCTGTCGTTGGGCACGTCCGGCGTGGTGGGCACCGTCTCGGAGACTCGCGCGAACGACCACACCGGGCTGGTGGCCGGTTTCGCCGACGCGATGGGCCGGCACCTGCACCTGGCCGTGACGCTGAATGCGGCGCGGATCCTCGACGCCACCGCCCGCGTGCTCGGCGTCGACCACACGAGCCTGTCCGAGCTGGCGCTGTCGGCCGCGCCGGGCGCGGACGGGCTGGTGTACGTCCCGTATCTGGAGGGCGAGCGCACCCCCAACCTGCCCACGGCCACCGGCACGCTGCTGGGCATGACACAGCGATCGATGACCCGGGAGAATATCGCGCGGGCGACCGTCGAGGGACTGCTGTGCCACCTAGCGGATGCGATGAGCACCGTTGCGGCGCAGGGCGTGACGATCACCGCCGTGAGCCTCGTCGGCGGCGCGGCGCAGTCCGCGGCCGTCCGGGAGCTGGC
>CAZIIX010000133.1:3691-5119 GCA_964539345.1 uncultured Actinomycetes bacterium
TAGGCACGACGGTCATGAGTGCCAGCGTCAAGCTCCGGCTTGCTGGCCAGCAACCCTCCTGTGCGGCGGGGTGCTCCGGGTGACGACCGGGCTCGTCCTTGCGATCGGGGCGAGCAAGCGCACGACTATCAGGAGGCACGCACCGATGTCAGGCCATCGCTACCGCGCCCTGCTGTCCCCGTCACCATCCCGCGCGACGTGCCCCGGCACCGGCGGGGTCCGGTCACCGCGCGCCGCACTGCGGCGAATGCGCCGCATGCCGCCTCTGCGGACCGCGCGAATGCGGTGCCGCGGCATGCAGTTCGCCGGATGATCGCCGACTGAGCGACCCCCCAGCGACGCCGACCCATCGGCGCACGTATCGCGGTGGCGATCCCGGCGCCGCATCGGCACCGGACGACCCCGTCATACGGAGCACGACGGCGCCACGAGCATGTCGCGGCACTTTCCCATCATCACTGACCCATCACCGACCCATCACTGACCCTGAACGACACTCTCACTTTGGAGGCATGACATGGCTTTGCGCACTACAGTTGTCGGATCCTGGTGGCCCTATGCGGACTCGTACGGCGAGCTGCGTCGATTCCACCGCGGCGAGCTGGCCCCCGACGCGGGCACGAAGCTGCTCAACGAGCTCGCGACGAAGGCGATCGGCGAACAGCGCGAACTCGGTTTCGACGAATGGACCGGCGGCGAATACTTCGCCGACTCGTTCATCGTGCACCTGCGCAAGCAACTCACCGGCATCGAGATCGTGACCGAGCCGGAGGAGGACGAGTTCGACTATGACGACCTCGGTTCCGGTCGCATCGTCGGCGACATCGATGCGCCGAACGGCCTCGGCTACGTCGCGGCGTTCGAGCGCGAGTCCCAGCTGCCGGGCGGCGTGCGGAAGGCGACGGTCGCCAGTCCTGCCGAGGTCGGCGTCGTCGGCGCGGATCAGCCGGAGGAGCTGGATGCGCAGCTGCCGAACCTCATCCGCATCGTCAACGACGAACTGAAGGGCCTGGCGGCGGCAGGGTGTCAGCACGTCCAGCTCGACGCGCCGAACTACGGTGTCGCCATCAACGAGGGCCGGCTTACCGTCGACCAGGTGGCCGACATCGTCACTGCATGCTTCGACGGCGTGACGGGCGTGACGCGGGGCATCCACCTGTGCAACGGCAACAACCGCGGCCGGCCCATCTCCTCGGTGCTCCGCAACGACACCTGGGTGCCGCTCTTCCAGCGGCTCGACGGGGTGATCGACGTCGCCAATATCGAGGCGTCGTACTTCGCGGAGTACCTCCGGCGCGAGGCGTACCGCGATCTGCCGGCGTCGATCCAACTCGCCGCCGGCATCGTCGACGAGGCGAACTACTGGGTGGAGCCGGTCACCAAGATCAAGGAACGCGCCGCGGACTGGGCGCGCGTCGTCGGCGAGGA
>CAZIIX010000133.1:5219-7015 GCA_964539345.1 uncultured Actinomycetes bacterium
TTCGCCGCCACGGACGGCTCGAACGTCACGCACGGGCCCTGGCCGAGGGTGGCGAGACCGCTCAGGTCCCCGGCCTGGAATGTGGTCACGCCACCGAGGAGCACGTCGTTCATCAACTGGGTGCCGTCGTTGTAGTGGCCCAGTCCGACGAGATGGCCGAGCTCGTGCATGATGGTCGCTCGCACCAGCGCCTTGCCGTTCGGCCCTGACGAGTCCTTCGACATCGCACCGAGTTCCGGCCCATCGAGCAGCACCTGCCCGGTCAGGTACGCCTCGGCCACGTTCGACGACGCATCCCGCCTCCCCATGGAGGCACTGCCGGCGTAGCCGAGCACTCCCCCGCTCAGCTCCGGGTGCTTGGCGGGATTGCTCCACTCGATGAGCACCGGCGCCCACCGCTGGCCGTAGCGCTGCGGCTGATACGACGGGCGCGTCTCCAGGACTGCGGTCTCGCTGCTGGCTCCGTCATAGATGAACCGAAGCCCCGTCGCCTGCGAGACTCGTTGCACCGCCGAGTCGATCAGCTGTGCGGCGCCGGCCGGCGCGCGCTTGTTATTGATGACGTAGTGGATCGGCTGGCACGGGCTGTAGGCGATGTAGCCCCGGCCGCTGTATCCGCTCTGCATGTAGGTGAACTTGTCGCTCTTCGTCGCCACGGTCGGCGTCGCGCCGCGGTGCCGGTGCCGTGATGTCGCGGCGGCCGGGAGCGTGGTGTCGATGCCGCTGACCGTCGCGCCGGAGCGCACCGTCACCGCCGGGCTCTGGTGCGGGGCACGCGGACTATCCCACGGCCAGGCCACGTTGCGGTAGCACCGGTCGGTATAGCCCGACGGCAGGCCGGGAGAGACCGTGCTGCCGTCGACGCAGACGCGGTAGCTGCCTGGCGCGACACCGGACACCGAGTAGCCGCCGTCCCGGCCCGTTGTCGCCAGGTAGTAGCGGCCGGAGGAGTCCGCCGCGGTGATGACGACGGTGGCGCCGCGCATCGGCCCGATCTGCGCGTTGCCGATGCCCGGCGCAGCCGTGGTCTCGGTGACGATGCGGCGCAGGAACGAGGCCATCGACTGGCGCGTCACAGGCTGGGTCGTTCCGTACTTGCCGCCGCCGACCCCGTAGGTGATGCCGGTCTTCTTCATCCAGCTGATCACGCCGCAGAACGGATCGCTGACCGGCACGTCACTGAAGGGTGTGGCGGTGCACTTCGCCGCCCGCTTCTTCACGACGATGCGGTGCAGGAACGCCGCCATGGCGCCGCGGGTGACGGGCCGATCCGGGCCGAAAGTGCCGTTGTCGTAACCGAAGGCGATGCCGTTCGACGCGGCCCAACTGATGTAACCGCAGAACACGTTCGAGGGGTCGACGTCGGGGAACCTGTTGCTCTGGCACGCCGGGCTGGGCTTCCCCGGGTGGGTGAGACGGAACAGGAACGCCGTCATCGATCCTCGGGTGACGTCGTTGCCGGGCAGGTACCTGCCGCCAGTGGGCTTGGTGATCCCGGTTCCGGCCATCCACCAGATGTTGTCGCAGTGGGTGTTCGCCGCGCTCACGTCGGGGTACGGGCCACCGACCGACGCGCAGGTGACCGGGCCGCTGACGGTGCCCGTGATGCGCCCGGTGGCGGGAGCGGCGTCGGCGGCCGGACCGGTGATGACCAGGAGGCTGACCGCCAGCGCCGCAACGGCGACCAGCGCGAGCATACGACGGGCGGGCACAGCGCCGGGGGCTGACGGCATCGCGGGTCCTCTCAGTGTCCGTCGCGCAGGGCGGGCACCGGCGCTCAGTGCACTGATAGTAAC
>CAZIIX010000134.1:0-2983 GCA_964539345.1 uncultured Actinomycetes bacterium
CCGGCAAGGACTACCCGGTGATGACCGGTGAGGACGAGCTGAGCTTCCTGCGCAAGTGGAAGGACACCGGCCTGACCGGTCTGGCGCCGGTGTACTCGAACTTCCAGTGGCGCACCCCGCTGCTGGCGTTCGAGAAGATCTTCGCCGGCGAGCAGGTGCCCGCGGAATGGGTGCTCCCGCAGAGCCCCATCACCGCCGAGGAGCTCGACGACTACCTCGAGCGCAACGAAGGGATGCCGGACGGGCACTACGCCAAGTTCGGCGGCGAGGACCTGCCCGGCTACCCGGAGGTCTGGCAGGACCGTGTGATTCCGTGATGCCGCTGCGGTGGATCACCACCAACGTGATCCACCGCCGCTGACCGGATCGGTGTGGTGGGGGGGGGGGCGGCCCCCCCCCCCCCCCCCCCCCCCCCCCCCCGAGGGGGGCCCGCGGGCGCCCCGTGGGGGGGGGGGCTGGTCGCCGCCCCGGGGGGGCCCCCCCGCGGGGGGGGGGCGGGGGGGGGGGGGGCGGCCCCCCCCCCCCCCCCCACACCCCACTCCCCCGGAAAGGATCTCGCCATGGAGCGCCAGCTGGGCGTCAACACCTGGGTCTGGACCTCGCCACTGCGCGATGATTCGCTGTCCGAGATCGCCGGCAGGGCCGCGGCGATCGGCTATCGGCTGCTCGAGCTGCCGGTCGAGGAGCCGGGCGGTTGGGATCCCGCCCGCGCCGCGGAGGCGCTCACGGCCCTGGGCATGCAGGCGCGGATCGTCGGCGCCATGGGCGACGGGCGAGATCTCATCGACGATGCCACCCGGGCCGACACGCAGGCGTACTTGCGGCAGTGCGTCGACATCGCCGTCACGGTCGGGTCGCCGACCGTCGCCGGCCCGTTCACCGCCCGCACCGGCCGCGTCTGGCGCATGTCACCGCAGGCCCGCGCCGACGTGATCGCTACCCTCCGGAGCGCGCTCGCACCCGTCGCGGACTACGCCGCCGACCGGGGTGTGACGCTGGCCGTCGAGCCGTTGAATCGTTATGAGACAAGCATTCTGAACACGGTCGAGCAGGCCCTCGACGCGCTCCGGCCGTTGCTCGGCCGCGGTGTCGGACTGGCACTGGACACCTACCATCTCGGGATCGAGGAGCGATCCACCGCCCACGCGATCACCCTCGCCGGGGACCATTGCGCCGTCGTGCAGGTGTGCGGCAACGACCGCGGGCCGGTCGGTGATGATCAGACCGATTGGAATGCCGTCCTCGACGCCCTGGACGGGATCGGGTATGCGGGGCCGCTGACCCTCGAGAGCTTCACCGGCGACAATGACACGATCGCGACTGCCGCCTCCATATGGCGACCATTGGCCCCCAGCCAGGACGAACTCGCACGCAGAACATTCTCCTACCTGTCCGACCTGCAGCATCAGCGAAGGAGCGACCCTTGAGTACCACCGACGCGTCCCACCCGGTCACGCTGTTCACCGGCCAGTGGGCCGATCTGCCGTTCGAGGACGTGGCCCGACTGGCGGCGCAGTGGGGTTATGACGGGCTCGAGATCGCCTGCTCCGGTGACCATCTCGATCTGCAGCGGGCCGAGGAGGATCCCGGCTACCTGGACTCCCGGCGGGAGATCCTGGACCGCCACGGCCTGCGGGTGTGGGCGATCTCGCACCACCTGGCGGGGCAGGCCGTCTGCGACGATCCCATCGACTTTCGCCATCGCGCCATTCTGCGACCGTCGGTGTGGGGCGATGGAGATGCCGAGGGGGTGCGGCAACGGGCGGCGGCCGACATGCAGCGCGCGGCGCGGGTGGCGCGCCGACTCGGCGTCGACACCGTGGTGGGGTTCACCGGGTCGAAGATCTGGCCGTACGTCGCGATGTTCCCGCCCGTTCCCGCGTCGGTGATCGACGAGGGCTACGAGGACTTCGCCCGACGCTGGAACCCGATCCTGGACGTCTTCGACTCCGAGGGCGTGCGCTTCGCCCATGAGGTGCACCCCTCCGAGATCGCCTATGACTACTGGACGACGGTGCGGACGCTGGAGGCCATCGGCCATCGCCCCGCCTTCGGCCTGAACTGGGACCCCAGCCACCTACTGTGGCAGGGGGTCGACCCGGTCGGTTTCATCACCGACTTCGCCGACCGCATCTACCACGTCGACTGCAAGGACACTCGGTTGCGCCCGCCGACGGGTCGCAGCGGCATCCTCGGCTCGCATCTGCCCTGGGGGGATCCGAGACGCGGATGGGACTTCGTGTCCACCGGTCATGGTGACATGCACTGGGAGGACGCCTTCCGAGCTCTGGACTTCATCGGATACCGCGGGCCGATCTCCATCGAATGGGAGGACGCCGGGATGGACCGGCTGCATGGCGCGGCGCAGGCGGTCCGCTACATCCGATCATTGCTGTGGAAGCGGCCCGACGCCGCGTTCGACGCGGCATTCTCGAACCAGTAGGGCGCACGCCACCGCGCGCCGCGGCGTGTCGCCGTGCCCGCGGCCGACCGCTGTGTGCGGCCGACGTCGCGGCCAGGGACGCGGCGGTTATGCGCGGGGGTGGGCCTGCCGGTAGACGGTCTTGAGCCGTTCGGCCGAGACGTGCGTGTAGATCTGCGTGGTGGCCAGGCTGGAGTGGCCGAGCATCTCCTGCACGGCGCGCAGGTCCGCTCCCCCTTCGAGCAGGTGGGTGGCGGCGCTGTGCCGCAGCCCGTGCGGGGCGAGTTCGGGGGCTCCGTCCACTGCCTGCGTGCGCCGATGCACGACGCGTCGCACGATGCGCGGATCGATCCGGCGTCCGCGTTCGCCGAGGAACAGGGCCGCGCCGGAGCCGGCGGTGGCCAATGCGGGCCGCCCGGCCTCGATCCAGCGGCGCAGCGCATCGGCGGCCGGGATCCCGTAGGGCACGGTGCGTTCCTTGCCTCCCTTGCCCAGCACCCGCACGACGCGACGCCCGGTGTCCACCGCCGTCACGTCCAGCGCCGTCAGCTCGGACACGCG
>CAZIIX010000134.1:3083-6973 GCA_964539345.1 uncultured Actinomycetes bacterium
GCGGTGGCGCCGGGCGCGGTGCCCGCAGCCGCGCTCTGCCGGGTTCCCCCGGCCGGTTGGTCGCCGGCGTTGTCATCGACGTCCCGGCCTGCGCGATCATCGTGCGGCTCGAGCATGGCGCGGGCCTGGTCGGCGCGGAGCACTGCGGGCAGGCGTCGGGCACCTGCCGGCACGGCCAGCCGGGTCGACGGGTCGGCAGCGAGCCGTCCGGCACGCACGCACCACGAGCAGAACGAGCGGGCGGCGGCGGCGCGCCGGGCCAGTGACGAGCGGGCGGCCCCGGTACTGCGCAGCCGCGCCAGCCAGCTGCGCAGCACGGGCAGCGTCAGGTCGTCGATCGCGGTGGAGCCGTAGCGGCCGAGATGGTCGAGCAGCGAGCGGACGTCGCCGCAGTAGGCCGAGACGGTGTGCTCGGCCAGCCCGCGCTCGGCCGTCAGGTGCCGACGGTAGTCGGCGATGACGGTGGCGAACTCGCCGGACAGCGCAGCCGCGGAGGAGTCCCCGTCGGCGGAGTCCCCGTCGGCGCCGGACGCGGTGGGGTCTGCGGCTTGGTCCACGCTTCGACGGTGCCTGCTTCAGCGGGCGCGGTCAAGCGCGACACGGCGGACGGATCGGAGCCGGGTGCGCAGCGGGTCGCCCCGGCAGTCAGCCGCGTGCGCGGCCTGGGCGCGGCGCGGTCGCCGCCGCCCGCCACCCCGTACTGTCACGGTGGGCAAGACCGGCCAGCTCCAGCTGGCCGAGCGCGCCGAGCACCTCCGGCATCGGCAGGCCCGACTCCGTCGCGATCTGGTCTGCGGTCGCCGCGCCATGGGCAGGCAGCGCCTCGTGGACGCGTCCGGTGACCAGGTCGAGGCCGTCGGTGGGTCGGGTGCCGGGACGGTGCGGGGACGGCGCCGGGCGTAGCGGACCGAGGAATCCGCTGACGTCCTCCCATCCCGTCACCATTTCCGCTCGGTGGTCGCGCAGCAGATCGTGGCAGCCGGCGGACAGCGCCGACGTGACGGGACCGGGCACGGCCAGCACGTCGCGCACCAGGGCGGCGGCCGTGCTGGCCGTGTTCAGCGATCCGGACCGTCGGCCCGCCTCGACCACGACGGTCGCCGTGCCGAATGCCGCGATCAACCGGTTGCGCACCAGGAAGCGATGCCGCGCCGGGACGGCGCCGGGCGGATATTCGGAGACGACCGCGCCGTGGGTGGCCACCGCATCGAGCAGCGACCGGTGCGCCACCGGATAGGAGCGGTCGATACCGCAGGCGAGCACCGCCAGCGTCGGCGGGGCCGCCGGGCCCCCGGCCCCGCCGGGTCCGCCCGTGGCCGCCAGCGCGCCGCGGTGGGCGGCGGCGTCGATGCCGAACGCGGCCCCGGACACGACGGTGCATCCGGCCTGCGCGGCGTCCGCGGCGATCTCGGTGGCGACCCGCACCCCGTAGGGCGTGGCTGCCCGGGAGCCGACGACGGCGACCGATCTCCCCGGATCGACCGGCCACGCGTCGCCGCGCCGGTACAGGGCCAGCGGGGCGGCGCCGGGCGGGCAATCGGTGTAGGGCGAGAGTCCGTCCAGCCCGTTGAAGCAGCTCGTCGGCCAGCCCTCGTCACCGTCACCGATGATGACGGCCCCGTTGTCGGCGGCGCGGCGCAGATCGTCGACGGCGCGGGCCCGGAGCGACGCGGTGTCGGTGTCCCGCAGCCTGGGGCGCAGGGACGCCAGTACCGCGGCCGGGGCGGTGGCCCGCGCGATGGCCCGCCACGCCGCCTCGGCGCCGTGACCGCGGACGAAGTCGGCCAGCACGGCGGGCACCGGTGCCTCGCAGCAGCGGAGCAGACCGGCCAGGGCGATCTCGCGGTCGGTGAAGGCCGCCGTCATGCCGCCTCCCCACATCGCAATGCCAATGCCATGGCCAGGTCCGACTCGCTGGGGCGCCCGCGCGACGCGAGGTCCGCCGAGGTCAGCGCGAGGCGCAGCACCCGGTCGTGGCCGCGCGCGGTGAGCCGGCCCAGCCGCACGGCGCGGGTGAGCATCGGCGGGTACGGCATCGTGCGTTTCCACCAGTCGCGCACCGCTTCGGTCGGCACCTGGCCGTTGCAGGTCCATCCCTGGTCCCGCCATCGGTGCGCGGAACGGTCCCGCGCGGTGATCACACGTTCGACGATCGCCGCGGACGACTCGCCGGGTTCCTGGTGCCCGGTGAGTGCCACGAGATCGACCGGGGGCACGTCGATGCGCACGTCGACCCGATCCATCAGCGGCCCGGACAGCCGGCTCAGGTAGCGGCGCCGGACCCCGGAGGCGCAGGTGCAGTCGATGTCGCGCGCCGCCGCGCACGGGCACGGGTTCGCTGCCAGGACCAGCTGGAACCGGGACGGGAAGCGTGCCATGTGCTTGGAGCGCATGATCAGCACGGATCCGGATTCCATGGGTTGGCGCAGCGCGTCGAGCACACCGCGGTGGAATTCGGGGGCCTCATCGAGGAACAGCACTCCACAGTGGGCCAGGCTCACGCTGCCCGGTCGGATCTCGCCCGATCCGCCGCCGATCATCGCGACCTGTGAGGCGGAGTGGTGCGGGTCGACGAACGGGGGCCGGGCCACCAGCGGCGCCTGCGGATCCAGCGAGCCGGTGATCGAGTGGATCGCGGTGACCTCCAGCGCCTGTTGCTCGGTCAGCGGGGGCAGGATGCCTGGCAGCCGCGCGGCGAGCATGGTCTTGCCGGCGCCGGGTGGTCCGATCATCGCCATGTGGTGCCCGCCCGCGGCGGCAAGCTCCAGCGCGTATCGGGCCTGCGGCTGGCCGAGCACATCGGCCATGTCCGGAACGCGGTCCGGCCGGGGAGGCGGCGGCGCCGTCGGAGCGATGAGCGTGCCCGGATGCCCGCGCAGGTGCTCGACGAGGTCGGCCAGCGTCGCCGCGCCGCGCACGGCCATCGTGTCCACCAGTTGGGCCTCGGTGAGGTTCGCCTCCGGCACGATGGCGGAGCGATGACCGGCGGCAGCCGCGGCCAACAGGCATGGCAGCACACCGGGCACCGGACGGATGCTGCCGTCCAGCCCCAGTTCGCCGATGAGCACCGGGACGGCCGCCGCATCGAGGGGCACCTCCCCGTCGGCGGCCAGCAGGGCCACGGCGATCGCCAGGTCGAACCCGGCCCCGCGCTTGGGCAGCCCGGCCGGGGCGAGCGAGACGGTCAGCCGCTTCATCTGCCACGGCAGCCGGGAGTTCGTCACGGCGGCGCGCACCCGCTCCCGCGCCTGGTCCACGGCGGTGTCGCCCATGCCGACGATGGTGGTGTGCGGCAGCCCGTTGGCGATGTCCGCCTCGACGTGCACGATGTGTCCCGTCACGCCTAGCAGGGACACGGTGGTCGTCGTTCCCAGTCCCATCAGAATGCCTCCACCACGTGCCGGATCTGCGGGTCTCCGCCCGGCGCGATCAGCACGCCGACGACGTCGAAGCGCAGGATCGGCCAGGTGCGCGGCTTCATGGTGGTCAGCCAGAGGAACGCCAGCCGGCGGATGCGGCGGCGCTTGCCCTGGGTGACCGCCTCGACCGGGGTGCCGAACCGATCACCGCTGCGTGTCTTGACCTCGCAGAAGATGACGGTGGTGTCGCCCCCGGTGGCGATGATGTCGAGTTCGCCCTCGGCGCATCGCCAGTTGCGGGCGAGGATCGCCAGGCCCTGCCCCTCGAGGTAGTCGGCCGCGAGCTGTTCACCGCGCCGTCCGAGTTCGTCCTTGGCTGCCATGTACTCCCCCGCTGCGTCGGTCGGTCCGTCGCGCCCGGGGTCTCGGCATTGGCCGGGACCGGTGGCGCGCGGGACCAGCATCGGACAGGCGACGGCTGCGCCGGGGCGGAGCGGCAGGGATGTGGATGGATTTCCGACAGGTGGATAA
>CAZIIX010000135.1:0-4417 GCA_964539345.1 uncultured Actinomycetes bacterium
CGCCACGCGACGGTGCAGCGATCCTGCGGCCCGGCCAGGCACACCCCGGCGATCGCATACGGGCCCTTCAGGATGGGCATCGCGATGGCCAGCGACGCCGCGTAGAGCTCCGCGCGGGACAACGCGTAACCGTCGGCGCGGATCCTGGCGAGGACGTGCGCGAGCTCGACCCGGCTGGGCGTGTTCGGCGTCTGCGCCCGCACCTCCCCGCGCAGCACGGCCTGCTGCACCTCCTCCGGCGCGAACGCCAGCAGCACCCGCTGCCCCGCGCCCGCATACAGCGGGAGCAGCTGGCCGAGCTCGAAGGCCAATCGGATCTGGTGGGTCGACTCGACCTGGCTGACGCACACGGCGTGCAGGCCGCGCCGCACGGTCAGCACCGCGGTCTCCCCCGTGACCTGCGCCAGGTGCTCGAGGAACGGCGCGGCGATCGTCGAGATGTTCGTGCGCGGGCCGGCCGAGGAATGGCCGGACAGCCGGGAGCCCGTCGAATACAGTCCGTCCTTCTCCACGACCAGCTCGTAGTCGCGCAGCGCCCGCAGGTAGCGGTACACGCTGGACAGCGGGATCCCCAGCGCGGCCGCGATCTCGTCCGCACGAACCCGATCGTGCTCAAGGATCCACGTCAGGACTCCGAGTCCCTTGCTGAACGAACTGCCCTGGAGGCCCTCCGGCCCCGCCGACGAGATTCTCATCATCTAAGAATAGCAGTTTGCATCATCTGATTACGACCCTACGCTGAGGCCAGACATCGCGCAGTGGAGGTCCTCATGACGGCACCGGTCATCGTCGGCGGCGGCCCGCTCGATCTCGAGCAGTTGGTCGCGGTCGCGCGCCACGACGCGCCGGTCGAGCTCGCCGCCGATGCGGCCGAGCGCATGCGTCCCAGCCGGGAGTGGGTCGAGCACGCCATCACCGACCGGTCCGGCCCGGACGGCGAGATCGCCCCCATCTACTCGATCAACACCGGATTCGGGTCGCTGGCCGGTCGCGCCGCGTTCCAGGATCCCGCGCAGGCCGCGGACCTGTCCCGCCGGCTGATCGTCTCCAACGCCTGCGGGGTCGGCGAGTTGCTGCCCGCCGAGGTGGTGCGCGCGGCGATGCTCATCCGCATCACGAGCCTGACCCGCGGATTCTCCGGGGTGCGGGTGGAGATCGTGCAGACCCTCGTCGACATGCTCAACGCGGGCGTGACCCCGGCCGTGCCCGAATACGGAAGTCTCGGCGCCTCGGGCGATCTCGTGCCGCTCGCGCACATGATGCTGGTCGCCAGCCGGGACGCCGGCGAGGATCTCGAGGCGGACAGCGGTGAGGCGATCGTCGCCGGCGAGCGCGTCTCGGGACTGGCGGCGATGCAGGAGGCGGGGATCGCCCGCGTGGTGCTCGGTGCGAAGGAGGGGCTGGCCCTGACCAACGGCACCTCGTTCTCCACCGCCCTTGCCGCCTTGGCCGTGTATGACGCAGCTCGCCTGGTGGACACGGCCGAGGTCGCCGCGGCGATGTCCATCGAGGCACTGACCGGCTTCGGCGACGCGTTCCTCCCGCAGATCCACGACGCGCGCGGCCAGGCCGGGCAGATCGCCACCGCCGCGCACCTCCGCCGGCTGCTGGCCGGCAGCACTCTGGTGGACGGCAACGAGACCACTGACCCGGTGCGCCAGCCTCCGCAGGACGCCTATTCGCTGCGGTGCATTCCGCAGGTGCACGGCGCGGTGCGCGACACGATCGACTTCGCGCGGCGCATCGTCGAGACCGAGATCAACGCCGCCACCGACAATCCGCTGATCTTCCCGGATCTGCCGGACTCGCGCCGGCTGAAGGCGGTCTCGGGCGGCAACTTCCACGCCGAATACCTCGCGTTCGTCTCGGACTTCCTGGCCATCGCGGTCACCGAGATCGGATCGATCTCCGAGCGCCGGCTGTTCCGCCTCGACGACGGCACCCTGAACCGCGGACTGCCGGACATGCTCATCGACAGCGATGACGTCGGCATGGACTGCGGTTACATGCTGCCGCAGTATGTCGCCGCCGCGCTGGTCTCGGACTGCAAGACGCTCGCCCACCCGGACAGCGTCGACTCCATCCCCACCTGCGCCAACCAGGAGGACCACGTGTCCATGGGCGCGAACGCCGGGCGGCATGCCCGGCAGGTGGTCGAGAACATCACGCACGTCATCGGTTTCGAGATCGCCATGGCCGCCCAAGCGCTGGAGCTGCGACTCTCGCAGCCGGAGTACCGCGACGCGAGGCCCGCGCCAGCCACCCGCGCGGTGCTCGACCTGGTGCGTGCCACGCCCACCGAGACCGGCGGCGTCATCGACCATCTCACCCGGGACGTGGTGATGTATCCGCGGCTGCGCGCCGCCGCCGCGCTCGTCCGCACCGGCGCGGTGCTCGACGCCGTCGCCTCGTCATAGGCATTTCCAGCCGTCGCCTCGTCATAGCCACTCCTGCACGACTCCACGAAGGGACCCCACCGTCATGACCGCCACCGAGCACAAGACCGAGTTCATGTCCGTCTCCGACGCCCCGTTCCACCCGAAGCCGGTGGTGCGCGACATCACCGCACAGCGCGGCGATGTGATGCGCTGCAAGGGACCCAAGCAGGAGACGATCCTGCGCATGCTCGAGAACAACATGGAGGTCGCCGAGTACCCGGAACGGCTCGTGGTCTACGGCGGCATCGGAAAGGCGGCCCGCAACTGGGAGTCCTACCACGCGATCGTCGACTCACTGAAGAATCTGGAGAACGACGAGACGCTCGTGGTGCAGTCCGGCATGCCCGTGGCGGTGTTCCAGACCCATGAGCTCGCACCGCGTGTCGTGATGGCGACGACGAACTTCGTGCGACCGTCCTGGGAGCAGTTCTACGACCTGCAGGACAAGAACCTGACGATCTTCGCGCAGTACACCGCCGCACCGTGGGAGTACATCGGCACCCAGGGCGTCATCCAGGGAACGTTCGAGACGCTGCGCTCGGTCGGCAATCTGCACTTCGACGGCGACCTGGCCGGGCGGCTGCTGGTGTGCGCCGGCATGGGCGGCATGGGCGGGAACCAGCCGCGCGCCATGACCATGCTCGGCGGGGTGTCCATCTGCGCCGACGCCGACATCCGCATCATCGAACGGCGGCTGAAGGTCGGCTACGCCGATGTGCTCGCCGACGACCTCGACCACGCCTTCGCACTCGCCCGCGAGGCGCAGGAGGCGAAGAAGCCACTGGGGATCACCGTGGTGGCCAACGCGGTAGAGCTGTTCGAGTACTGCCTGGACAAGGGCATTCGCCCGGACATCGTCACCGAGATGACGCCGGCGCACGACCCGGTCGCCTACATCCCGGTCGGCTACACGCCCGAGGAGGCCGACGAGTTCCGCAAGGCCGACCGGGACAAGTACATCTTCACCGCCCGCGAGTCGATGGTCCGGCAGCTCACCGCCGAGAACAAGCTCTACGACCAGGGCGTGGCGGTGTTCGAGTACGGCAACCAGATCCGCCGCGAAGCCGAGATGGGCGGGCACACCGACGCGTACCGGATCCCCGGGTTCGTCGCGGCCTACCTGCGGCCGCTGTTCCTGGAGGGCCGCGGCCCGTTCCGCTGGACCTGCACCTCCGGTGACCCGGCGGACCTGGCGCGGCTGGACGACCTGTGCCTGGAACTGTTCGCCGACGACGAGCTAGTCACCCGGTGGATCTCGGTGGCGCGCACCGACGTTCCCATCGAGGCGCTGCCCGCGCGGGTGTGCTACCTCGGGTTCGGCCAGCGCAAGAAGTTCGGGCTCGCCGTCAACGAGCTGATCCGTCGCGGCGAGGTGAAGGGACCGGTCGCGTTCTCCCGGGACAACCTCGACTCCGGGTCGATCATCAACCCGACGTTCGAATCGGAGAACATGCCCGACGGCTCCGATGTCATCTCCGACTGGCCCTACCTCAACGGGCTGCTCAACGCCGCCTCCATGTGTGACCTGATCGCCATCCAGGCCAACTACGCCATGGGCGACTCGGTGCACACCGGCGTCACCATGATCGCCGACGGCACCGAGATCGCCGACTACCGGCTCAAGGCGGCGCTGACCGTCGACTCCGGCATCGGCGTGGTGCGGCACGGGCAGGCCGGCTACGACCGGGCCCGCGAGGTGGCCCGCGAGGTCGGTCCGGGCGAGGGGATGACGGTGCCTCTGTGGTGGACGCGCCAGGCGACGTTCGGCCCCGAGGACGAGCAGTAGGAATCGGGCGATCAGGCGGGACCGGCACGCACACCTGGCGGGGACCGGCCCGGCACGGCCGGCACGTCAGGCGGGGACAGGCACGCACACCGGCACACCCGGCACACCCGGCGGGGCGCGTCCGGCGTTGCCCGGCACGGCCACCGACGAAAACCTGCGGCTGGATCCGCCTCGGGAACACGCGACCTGCACC
>CAZIIX010000135.1:4517-6937 GCA_964539345.1 uncultured Actinomycetes bacterium
GGCCACCGACGAAAACCTGCGGCTGGATCCGCCTCGGGAACACGCGACCTGCACCGATAGCGTCGCAATGACGATCGAGCCGCAGGTTTTCGTACCGATCGCGAAGGAGCACCATGCATGACGTCGACCTGGTAGTCACGAACGCCGCGGAGGTGTTCACCGCGGCGCCCGCAGGAGGCAAGGCCGTCCCGGGGTCCGGCAGTTCCCACGTGTCCGGAGACGCCCCCGGGCCCGCATCCGGGGTGGCGATCGACGACGGCCGGATCGTCGCGGTGGGCGATGTCTCCGCCTACCGCGGCCGGCGCACCATCGACGCGGAGCGCGGCGTCATCATCCCGGGCCTGGTCGACGCGCACACCCACGTGGTCTTCGGCGGGAGCCGGGTCGCCGAGTATGCCGCGAAAGTGGCCGGGCGCCCCGTTCCTGCCGGCGCGCCGGCCGGCATCGTCGGCACCATGACCGAGACTCGCGCGGCCGGCCACGACGAGCTGGTCGCGCAGTCCGCGGCGCGCATTGCCGACATGGTCGCGCACGGCACCACGACGATCGAGTCCAAGACCGGCTACGGCCTGTCCGTCGAGTCCGAGCGCAAGCTGCTCGATGTGAACCGGGCGCTGGGCACGGCGACGCCGGCCCGCATCCTGTCGACCTACACCGGCGGGCACGCGTTCGCCCCCGACGCCGACCGCGAGACGTGGGTGGAGCAGGCGGCCGCACAAGCACGCGAGTCGGGTGCCGCCGGACTGGCCGACTTCAACGACGTCTATTGCGACGATGGCTATTTCGATCTGGCCCAAACCAGGACGATTCTGGAGGCCGGCCTCGAATCCGGCCTGCGCCCCCGCGTCCATCTCGACGCCTACAGCCACACCGGCGCGGCCGCGCTGACCGCCGAACTCGGGGCGGCCAGCGCCGACCACCTGAACTACACGACCGACGCCGAGCTCCGCCTGCTCGCCGACGCCGGGGTGGCGGGCGTGTACCTGCCCTGCCTGGAGTTCGCGGTGCAGCACCCGCAACCGCTGGACCCCCGGCGGGTGCGGGACTCCGGAATGACGCTGGCGCTGGCCACCGACATCTGCCCCGGATGCTGGACCGTGAGCATGCAGATGGCCGTCGTCATGGCGTGTCGCCTCGGTGGTCTCACGCCGGCCGAGGCGCTCACCGCCGCCACGTACGGGTCGGCGAGGTCCTTGGACCTGGCCGACGACATCGGCTCGCTCGAGGTCGGCAAACGCGCTGACCTGGTGGTCCTCGACGTGCCGAGTCATGAGGACATCGCCTACCGGATCGGGCGGAACAACGCCCGGTTCGTCATCGCCGGTGGGCGCATCGCCGCGGTGCGGGATCCCAGAGACGCCGGTGACGAAAGGAAAATCCATGTCGGATGACACACGGACCTACCACTGCGACTACGCCTGGCTGGGCGGGCAGCGGGCCGACGCGGACGTGCGCATCACGGTCACGGACGGCACGATCACGTCGGTGGCCGCAGACGCGCCGGTCGCACCGGACGCCACCCGGCTGCCCGGGCTGACCATGCCCGGGCTGGCCAACACCCACTCGCACGTCTTCCACCGCGCGATCCGGGGGCACTCCCAGTCCGGCGTCGCCGACTTCTGGCGCTGGCGCGACCTGATGTACGGCGTCGCAGCCCGGCTCGACCCGGAATCGCTGTATCGCCTCGCGCACGCCACCTACGTCGAGATGGCACTCTCCGGAGTCACCAGCGTCGGCGAGTTCTTCTACCTCCACCACGACACCGACGGCCGCCGCTATGGCGACCCGAACGCGATGGGGCACGCCGTGATTCGCGCGGCGAACGACGCCGGTATCCGCATCACCCTGCTGGACACGATCTATCTGCAAGGCGGCGTCAACGGTGAACCGCTGGAGGGCACCCAGCTGCGCTTCACCGACGGAACGTGGCAGGACTGGGCCGAGCGCGTCGACGGCCTGACAGACAGTGCGCTCTGCCGGGTCGGCGCCGCGATCCACAGCGTGCGCGCGGTGCCCCGCGACGCGATGGGACCGGTCGCCGACTACTGCCGGGAGCGCGACATCCCCCTGCACGCGCACGTGTCCGAACAACCCGCCGAGAACGCCGCCTGCATCGAGGCGTTCGGGCTGACCCCGGTGGGCCTGCTGGCCGCGGAGAACGCGCTCGGCCCATCCACCACGGCGGTACACGCCACCCATCTGACCGACGACGATATCCGCCTGCTCGGCGACTCGCGCACCACGATCTCACTGTGCTGCACCACCGAACGGGACCTCGCCGACGGAGTGGGGCCGGCTGCGCGGCTCGCCGCCGCCGGGTCGCCGCTGTGCGTCGGCTCCGATGCGCACATGATGATCGACCTGTGGGAGGAGGGCCGGGCGATGGAACTCGACGAGCGGCTGGTCTCCGGCACCCGCGG
>CAZIIX010000136.1:0-6929 GCA_964539345.1 uncultured Actinomycetes bacterium
TCGTTGAACAGGTTCAGCGTGTTGGGCATGACGACGCCGATGGACTTGCTCGTCCGGTCGCGCAGCGACGCGGCGCCCCGGTTGTAGACGTAGCCGAGTCTCTTGATGACGTCGCGGACGTGTTTGCGGGTGGCCGGGGAGATGCGCCCGCCGTCCCGAATCACCAATGACACCGTCGATCGGGACACCCCGGCCTCCCGCGCGACATCGCCGAGAGTCGGTCGGGACAGCGCGATATGCCCGTGGGTGGGCGCACCATCGTCGACCGGGCGACCCACCCCGTCATCGTCTGTTGCCGTCACCATCCGGTCCGTCACATGCCTATCCTGGGCCTTTTGCCGCACTGTGTGAATCTCTCGAGCCATTATTACCGCACGCCGGTGTATCGATACACCGTGCCCCGACCCGAGTCCTCGTCACCGCCGACGACCTTCCGCGTCGCTCATTCGGTGGCCAGCGCCGCCAGGAACGCGTCCCCCTGCCCGGAGCGGCCCTTGTCGTCGCCGAGGTGGACCGTGACCGATCGCATCTCCCCGCCGAACGGGAAGGGCGCGGTGTACTCGTCACTGACCGGCGAGGGGGTGTTTCGGCCCACCTGGACGCTGTGCGGCCCGAAGAAGTTCGGGATCGTCCGCAGGTCCTGGTGGGTGGCGACGACCTCGCCACCGACCCGCAGTTCCACGTCGGCCCGTGATTCGCCGGTCTTGGTGAATCTCATGATCAGCGCGAGATCGCCGGTGCCGACGGGGGTTTGCGAGCGGATGAGGGTGTGTCGCCCGGCGAGGTTGTAGTCGAGGACGAGGCGGTCGTCCTGGACGAAGAAGGACCAGCCGTTGGCGTGATGCCCTTGGGCGATCAGCACGCCTTGTTCGTCCGCGCTCGCGCGGGACACGTCCGCGACGATCTCGAACGATCGGTTGTAGAAGTCGGGCGCCGCCTGCGACGTGATCGGCTGCGTTCCGGGCAGCATGCGGAACGTGCGCTTCTCCGTGCCCTCGAACTCCGGGCGCACGTCGGCGCGTCCCTGCAGCCGGTCGTCGAGCGGGAAGACCCCGTACTTCTCCGCCTCGACGAACCAGAGGTCCCGGAGCTCGGCCAGCAGGTCGGGCTTGGTCTCCGCGAGATCGTGGACCTCGGAGAAGTCCGTGCGGATGTCGTAGAGCTCCCAGACGTCGTCCTCGTAGGAGGTGCCCTCGACGTGGCGTGTCACCGCCTTGTATCCGTCCCGCCAGATGGCGCGGTTCCCGATCATCTCGAAGTACTGCGGGCCGCTCCGCTCGGGCGCGGTGCCGCCGTCGCGGATCCCGTCGAGGAAACTCTGCCCGTGCAGCGGCATCTGTTCCACGCCCTGGTATGTCGTCGGGGCATCGGTGCCGACGGCGTCCAGGATCGTCGGGACGATGTCGGTGACGTGGCGGAAGTCGCTGTGCACGGTGCCGCGTGAACCGGCGCGGGGCCAGCTGACGATCAGCGGCGTCCGGACGCCTCCGGCATGGGTGAACTTCTTGTAGTAGCGGTTGGGTGTGTTGCCGGCCTGCGCCCATCCGGTCGGGTAGTGGTTGTGCGTCTCGGGGCCGCCGATGACGTCGATCACGGCGAGGTTGTCCTCGAGCGAGTCGGGCTGGTTCAGGAAGTAGCGGTACTCGTTGGCCGAGCCGGTCGGTCCGCCCTCCCCGCTCGCGCCGTTGTCGGAGAGCAGCACGACCATCGTGTCGTCGGACAGGCCCTGGGTCTCCAGGAAGTCGAGGACGCGCCCGATCTGCGCGTCCGTGTGCTCCATCATTCCGGCGAACGCCTCCTGCATGCGCGCATACAGGCGCCGCTCCTCGTCGCTGAGGGCCGACCACGGTTGCACGTCATCGTTGTTCGGTGGGAGCACGGTGTCGCCCGGGACGATGCCCATGGCCTTCTGCCGTTCCAGCACCTCCTCGCGGATCGTGTCCCACCCGGCGTCGAACCGGCCGCGGTACTTGTCGAGGTACTCGCGCGGGGCCTGGTGCGGCGCGTGCTGGGCACCGAATGCGAGGTAGACGAAGAAGGGCCGGTCGGTTCCGGAGGTGATGTGGTCGCTGATATTGGCGATCGCCTCGTCGGCGAAGTCCTCGCTGACGTGGTAGTCCTCGCTCTCGGGCAGGTCGGCATGGTGATTGTCGCGCCACAGTTGCGGCCGGAACTGGTCGCTCTCGCCCCAGAGGAAGCCGTAGTAGTGGTCGAAGCCCCGGCCGAGTGGCCACTGGTCGAACGGCCCGACGGGGGTGATCTCGAACGACGGCACGAGATGCCACTTACCGACCGCGTAGTTGACATAGCCGGTCTCACGCAACATCTCGGCGAGCGTCGCGGCCGAGTGGCTGATCGCGCCGGTCTGGCTCGGGTAACCGGTGTTGAAGTCCGCCAGGCAGCCCATGCCGACGGCGTGGTTGTTCCGCCCGGTGAGCAGCGACGCGCGGGTCGGCGAGCAGAGCGGCGTGACATGGAAGTTCGTGAACAGCGTGCTCCTCGAGGCCAGTCGGTCGATGTTCGGGGTGTCGATCGGTCCTCCGTAGCAGCCGATCTGGGAGAACCCGGTGTCGTCCAACACGATCACGACCACGTTGGGTGCGCCCTCCGGCGCGGTGGGCGGTTCCTGCCACCATGGCGTCGATTCCGCGGCCGTCATGGCGATGTGCCCGCCGAACTGGCTGTTCATAGTGTGGTGTTCCTCCGATGATTCGAATGGTTCGGGCCTGTGGATCGGGTGCGCGGTCATGTCGCCGCGAAGACCCGCGCGGAATCGGGCGGGATCGTCACGATCACGTCGTCCCCGCGTCCGATCGCAGCCTGCCCGGGTTCGCGGCCGCGGCGGGCGACCACCGACACTCCGGCGCAGTCGACCAGGAAGCGATCCGCGTCGCCGAGGAAGACGACGTCGACGACCTTCCCGCGCCAGCCCGATGCCGCCGATCCCGCCGCCGGCTCGGTGCGGGCGGACAACACCACGTTCTCCACCCGGGTGACGACATCGACGTCACCGTCGGCGACGGCGTCGGCCCGCAGCCCGCGCAGCTCATTGCCGTGCTCGTCACGGTAGAGCCGCTCGGTGCCCGTCGTCGTCACCGTCATCCGGAAACGGTTGACCTCGCCGAGGAATTCGGCGGCGAACAGGTTCACCGGGTCCTGGTAGATCTCCTGCGGGCCGCCCTCCTGCACGATCTTGCCGTCGCGGAGCAGGATCACCCGGTCGGACAGCGTCAGCGCCTCCGTCCGGTCGTGCGTGACGCACACGGTGGCCATGCCGGTCGCCTCGTGGATGCGCCGGAGCTCGATCTGCATCTCCTCCCGCAGCAGGCGGTCCAACGCCGACAGCGGTTCGTCCAGCAGCAGGACGCGAGGGTTGAAGACGATGGCACGCGCGAGGGCGACTCGCTGCTGCTGACCGCCGCTGAGTTCCTCCGGTTTGCGGTCCTCGTAGCCGGACAGGCGAACCAGCGCGAGTGCGTCGCGCATGGCCTTCAGCGCAGTGTCCTTGCTCCACCGGCGCATCCGCAGGGGATAGAGGATGTTGCCGGCGACGGTCATGTTGGGGAAGAGCGCGTAGTTCTGGAAGACCATCCCGATGTCGCGCTTGTGCATGGGTACCCGTTGCACGTCGCGGTCCCCGATGCGAATGACGCCGCCGTCCGGCCGGGCGATGCCGGCCATGATCTGCAGGCAGGTCGTCTTGCCGCTCCCGCTCGGCCCCAGCAGCGTCACGAATTCGCCGTCGTTGACCGTCAGCGATACGCCGTCGAGCGCCCGCACCCGCCCGTACCGCTTCGTCACGTCCTTGAGCACCACGCTCGGGCCAGAGGCAGCCGGTGTTGTCATCGACACTTTAGTTCGTCATTCCTTTCCTGCTGTCGACATCATCGGCTCACCGGCCGGCCACGTCGGCTACGTTGATTTGCACTCGGGCTCGCGACATGATCGCCACCGCAATCGCTGTCGCCAACAGCAACATGCCGATGAGCAGCGCCGCGACCACCGCGATGACGGAGTTCAGCTCGTCCTGCATGGAGAAGAACATGCGCACCGGCACCGTGACGTGCAGCCCCGCGATGAACAGCGGCATCACCAGGTTGTCCAGCGCGTTGAGGAACGCGTACAGGCCGCCCACGATGAAGCCGGGCGCGGCCAGCGGCACGACGATGCGCAGGACGGTTCGGATCTTCGAGGCTCCGGACATCTGGGACGCGTACTCGATGTTGACATCGACGTTCCGGATGACGGTGGAGGCGATCAGGGTCATCAGTCCGATGGCCGTCACCGCTTGACCGAGGATCACGCCCGGCGCGGTCGCGGCGATCCCCATCTTGTTGGCGAACACGTAGAAGCTCAGCGCCGGAACGATCTCCGGCAGGCCCAGCGGCAGGACGATGATGCCCAGTCCGATGGCGAAGAACTTGCCCTTGCTCCGCGCCAGGCCGTAGGCGGCGAGACCGCCGAGCACGACGGCGATGAGCGCATCGACGGCGCCGTAGCCGAAGGACCGGCCGAACGCGCTCGTCCACCGCGGGTCGTCCAGGAAGTTGCGATAGCCCTGCAGCGTCCAGTACTCCGGCGGCAGGTTCAGCTGGTGGACCGGGCCGAACGAGAACAGCAGGACGACGACCTCCGGCGCGACCAGGAAGACCAGGACGAGGATCGCCCAGATCCGACTGACCACGCGCCACACCGTGGTCGGCACCAGGTCGACGATCGGCGCGAACACACTGCTGCCGAACCGATGTCGCGCCGGGTACTGGCTGTGGAACCTGCCGGCGATGCTCTGCAGCAGCTTGAAGAGGACGAACGGTATGACGCCGGCGATCAACATCGCCACTGTCATCGCGCCGGCCATCGACCAGTTCAACGCCACCGTGGCCTGATCGGCGACCACCTGCGCGAAGAGTAGCCCGTTCGTCGACCCCAGCGCCGCCGGAATGACGTAGGCCCCCAGCGACATCACGTAGACGATCAGGCCTCCGGCCAGGACCCCCGGCATGGACAGCGGCAGGAACACCGTCATGAACACTCGCGACGGAGACGCTCCGAGGGCTCCGGCCGTCAGTTCGTGCCCCCGTTCGATCCGGGACATCCTCGCCCACATGGCAAGGATGGCCAGCGGCGAGAGCACGTGCACCAGTCCGATGACCGTACCGGTGAAGCTGTGCGCCAGCTGCTGGGGCGTGTCGAAGATGCCCAGCCACACCAGGGCCTGGTTGATCGGCCCGTGCAGCCGCAGCAGCGCCGCCCAGGCGAACACCCGCACCAGCACGGATGTCAGGTACGGCAGCACCACCAGCGCCAACAGGATGATCTTGGCCCGCCCCCGGGTGCGGTGCAGGAAGTACGCGAGCGGGTATCCGACGATCACGCAGATGACCGTGACCGCCAGGCTGGTCAGGACCGTTCGCACCAGGACGGTGCCGAAGTAGTCACTGTTGATCAGGTCGAGGTAGTTCTGCCAGCTGAAGGCGCCCCTGACCCACACGCTGCCCCAGGCGAACTGGACCAGGGGCACGACCGCGAAGTAGATGACGAACGCGATCGCCGGGATGGTGAAGAGGACGGGAACCGGGAGTCGGCGACCGCGCAGGAACGACAGGCTGCCCGTTCGTCCTAGACTGCCGCTCGCCACGAATTCCACCCATTGACCACGTGGTCGAGGTTGCTCTTCCCGTCGTCGCCCACCGTGGTGTAGTAGTCGAAGTCGAGCAGGTGGCCCTGCGGCTGACCGGGCACGAACGGCGCGTACTGCAAGTCGCTCTCGTCGACCAGGTCATACACGGACTGCGACGGCAGCACGATGCCGTAGTTGCACAGCTCGGCGTACTTGGCCTGGATCTCCGGCTTGGTCCACCAGTCGAGGAAGACCTGGCCGGCCTCCGGGCCGTGCGGGCCCTGCTGCATCAGGGCGCCGACGCCGCGCGCCACCGGCGCGTCCTTGAACAGCCCGACGCCGATGTTCTCGCCCTTCTTCAGCGCGCCGAGCGTGGCCGGCGAGTAGGAGAACGTCATCGTCGTATTGCCCTGCTCGATGTCCTGCAGCGCCTTGGGAGCGTTGTCCCACAGCGCGACCTTGTCCTTGATCGTATCGAGCTTCTTGAACGCCCGGTCGAGGTCGAGCGGGTAGAGCTCGTCGGCCGTGACACCGTCTGCGAACAGCGCGATCTCGATATTGATCGGCACGCCGAAGCCGGCCGACTGCAGACCGCGGTAGCCCGGGTACTTGTCGAGGTCGAAGAAGTCCGCCCAGGTGGTCGGTGGGTTGTCCTTGAACGTGGTGCTGTACACGGTGAGCGCGGTGACGTCCTGGTTGACCATGAACTTGTCATGGATCAGGTCGGCGTCCTTCAACCCCTCGAGACCCTTCGGGTCGAAGTTGTCGGTGCTGATCGGCGCGTAGACGCCCTCGGAGTTGGTCAGCGCGAAGACGTCGGCCGGGATCGACAGCGCCACATCGAAGCTGGCGTTGCCGGTCTTCTCGACGAGCTGGATCTTCGGGCCGAAATCGGGGTCGCCGAACTCGATCTGGTTGACCTTGATCCCGGTCTCCTTCGCGAACTGGTTCGCCAGCTCGGTGATCGCGGCACCGTTGGCGCCCACACCGTGCACGAGGGTGATCTCGGTGACCTTCTTGTCGGAACCCGACGCGCTGCCGCCCGCGCTCCCGGTTGCGCCACCGGTCGAGTCGCCACCCGCTTCGCCATCACCGCCGCACGCACTCAGACCGAACAGCAGCGCCCCGGCGCCGCCAAGCATCCCCATTTGCAGTAACTTTCGGCGGCTGAGGTAAGAAGGCTCGCTCATCGTTCATTCTCCCATGACTGTGTGGACAGCCCAGTGCCAACGAACCGAGTACATCGCTGGATGTGCTGCGTGGCCTCTGTGGTAGATCGATCTACCAGGTGATGAGGATCATGGCATCG
>CAZIIX010000137.1:0-6878 GCA_964539345.1 uncultured Actinomycetes bacterium
TGACGAAGTCCTTGGTGCCGGCGACCTTGAAGTCCATGTCGCCGAACGCGTCCTCCGCACCGAGGATGTCGGTCAGCGCCACGTACTGGGTCTGCGGGCCGTCGGCGGTGTCCACGGTGTCCGAGACCAGGCCCATGGCGATGCCGGCGACCGGCGCCTTCAGCGGCACGCCGGCGTTGAGCAGGCTCATCGTCGAGGCACACACCGACCCCATGGAGGTCGAGCCGTTGGAGCTCACCGCCTCGGAGACCTGTCGGATCGCGTACGGGAACTCCTCGCGGGTCGGCAGCACCGGCACCAGGGCACGCTCGGCGAGCATGCCGTGGCCGATCTCCCGGCGCTTGGGCGACCCGACGCGACCGGTCTCGCCGGTCGAGTAGGGCGGGAAGTTGTAGTTGTGCATGTACCGCTTGCGGGTGACCGGCGAGAGCGAGTCGATCTGCTGTTCCATGCGCAGCATGTTCAGCGTGGTGACGCCCAGGATGTGCGTCTCGCCCCGCTCGAACAGCGCCGAGCCGTGCACCCGCGGCACGTAGCCGACCTCGGCGGACAGGCTGCGGATGTCGGTCAGGCCACGGCCGTCGATACGCACCTTGTCCCGCAGGATCCGCTGCCGGACGACGCTCTTGGTGACGGCCTTGAACGCGGCCGCGATCTCGCCCTCACGGCCCTCGAACCGCTCGCCGATCGACTCGAGCAGTTCCGCCTTGACCTCGTCGGTGGACTGGTCGCGCTGCTGCTTGTCCGCGATCTGCATGGCGGCGGTGAGCCGGTCGGTGGCCGCCGACGCGACCGCCTGGTAGACGTCGTCCTGGTACGGCGGGAACAGCGGGAACTCGGCGGTCGGCTTGGCGGACTGGGCCGCCAGCTGGGACTGCGCCTCGCAGAGGATCTTCAGGAACGGCTTGGCCGCCTCCAGGCCCTCGGCGACGACCTGCTCGGTGGGGGCGGTCGCTCCGCCGGCGACCAGGTCGATGGTCTGCTCGGTGCCCTCGGCCTCGACCATCATGATGGCGACGTCCGAGGAGCCGTCGGCGGCGGTGACGACCCGACCGGCCACCACCATGTCGAACACGCTCTTGTCGAGTTCCTCGTAGGTGGGGAACGCGACCCACTGCGGCGCACCGTTGCCGTCGCAGACCAGCGACATGCGGGTGCCGGCGACCGGTCCGGAGAACGGCAGGCCGGCAATCTGCGTGGAGGCGGATGCGGCGTTGATGGCCAGCACGTCATAGGCCACGTTCGGGTTGACGGCCAGCACGGTGATGATCACCTGGACCTCGTTGCGCAGGCCCTCGACGAACGACGGGCGCAGCGGCCGGTCGATCAGCCGGCAGGTGAGGATCGCGTCGGTGCCCGGACGGCCCTCGCGGCGGAAGAACGAGCCGGGGATGCGCCCGGCGGCGTACATGCGCTCCTCGACGTCGACGGTCAGCGGGAAGAAGTCGAAGTGCTCCTTCGGGTGCTTGCTGGCCGAGGTGGTCGACAGGACCATGGTGTCCTCGTCGAGGTAGGCGACGACGGCACCGGCCGCCTGCTGGGCGAGCCGCCCCGTCTCGAAACGGACGGTGCGCTTGCCGAAGCGGCCGTTGTCCAGAACGGCGGTCGCACTGGTTGCGGTGGGATCAGACATGGATCTCCTTCGATGAGTGCCATGGATCGGTGGTGAGATACCCGCAGGGTGCCGGCCTTCGATCGAAGCGGCCGGAAGGTGAGCACGGTGCTCGATCTGTTCCGGCAGCCACTACCGAGGACCGGCCGTAGGTGCCTGCGTCTCTCCGCCATGGCGTTGATGGATGCTATGAAGTTGTGCGGGTGGCCGCCGTCATCGATCCCCGCGGGGCGATGCGTGGCCGGGTAAGACACGTCAGGGGAGGCCATCAGCAGGCACTCCCCTGACGAATGGGCCTATCGGCGCAGGCCGAGACGCTCGATGAGCGACCGGTAGCGGTTGATGTCGACCTCGCGGAGGTACCGCAGCAGGCGCCGGCGACGACCGACCAGACCCATCAGACCGCGCCGGGTGTGATGGTCGTGCTGATGGTGCTTGAGGTGTTCGGTCAGGTCCGAGATCCGCTTGGACAGCAGCGCGATCTGCGCCTCCGGTGAGCCGGTGTCGCCCTCATGCAACCCGTACTCGGTCAGAATGGACTTCTTCTCCTCGGTGGTCAGCGCCACGGGGGTACTCCTTGACAATCGACGGTTCGTGCCCTGCCCGCTCCGGACGATCGCCGGGGGGATGACGGTACCGGCCGCCACGAACTGAAGCCGGACCCAACACGCCATGCTACCAGGCAGCGCGCCGCGGCCGCGGGGCGCCGGCCTGCGACCATCGTCATACCTGCAGGATCTCCCGGGTCAGACGCCGAGGATCTCCCGGGTCCGCTGCACGTCGCGGCCGATCTGCGCGATGAGCTCGTCCGCCGAGTCGAACCGCTCCATGCCGCGCAGTCGCGCCACGAACTCCAGCGCGACGCGGCGGCCGTAGAAGTTGCCGCCCTCGTCGAGCACGAACGCCTCGACGGTGCGCTGCCGGCCGGAGAACGTCGGGTTCGATCCGATCGAGATCGCCGCCGGCGAGCGGCGGGTGCCCAGCAGGAACCACCCGGCGTAGATGCCGTCCGCGGGCACGGCGGTGTGCGGCTCCAGGTCCAGGTTCGCGGTCGGATAGCCGAGCTCGGTGCCGCCCCGGCCCTCCCCGTGCACCACGAATCCGTCGATCCGATGCGGCCGGCCCAGCGCGTCGGCGGCCGCGGTCACGTCCCCGGCGGCCACGCAGGAGCGCACATAGGTCGAGCTCATCGCGATGGACTGCTCGCCGACGATGGGAACGCCGGTGGCGGTGAAGCCGAACCGGGTGCCCAGCTCGCGCAGCAGGTCGACCGTGCCGGCCGCCTTGTGCCCGAACCGGAAGTTCTCCCCCACCACCACCGCGGCCGCGTGCAGCGAGTCGACGATGACGTCGTGGATGAACGACTCGGCCTCGATGCCGGCCACGGTCGCGGTGAACGGCAGCACCAGGAACACGTCCGCACCGAGCTCGGCGACGAGTTCGGCGCGGCGCGGCAGGGTGGTCAGCAGCCCGGGGTGGGAACCGGCCCGCACCACGGCCGCCGGGTGCGGGTCGAACGTCATGACGACGACCGGCAGCCCGAGTTCGGCGCCGCGCTCGACCGCGGTGCGGATCAATGCCTGGTGGCCGCGGTGCACGCCGTCGAACACGCCGATGGTGAGCACGCAGCGCCCCCACCCGGCCGGTACCTGGTCCAGACCGCGCCACCGTTGCACTGCCGGCTCCTTCCGCTGCAGGGTCGTCGTTCGCCGCCGTCGGTGCGGGGCGCACCCGACAACGCTATCCCGCGGCCTGCCAGCCCAGCACGGGGCGCGTGATCGTGTCCCGGTCCTCGGCCAGCGCGATCAGGGCGCCGGCCCCGTCCAGGCAGGCGTACACCCCGGTCCGCCCGTCCGCGGCGATACTCCGCCCATGACGGAGGTCGTCGACCTCGGCGGGCGTGACGGTGCGCACCGCGAAGGCGCGACGGGCCACCCCGGAGGGGTCCAGCACCGCGGACCGGACGGCCTCGCGCAGCCCGTCGTCGATCGGCGGGCGCGGCTCGCCCGGCGTGGACAGGCCCTGCGGGAACAGGTCGATCGCGGCGCCGACCGTGAACGGGCCGACCGCGGTGCGGCGCAGCGCGGTCAGATGCGCGCCGACGCCGAGCATCTCGCCGATGTCCCGGGCCAGCGCCCGGACGTAGGTGCCGGTGGAGCAGTCGACGGCCACCTCGACGTCGGCCACCGCGCCGGAGTGCCGCACGGCGCCGGTCGGTGCGAAGCCGGTGACCACGACCGGGCGCGCCGCCAGGGTGACGTCCTCGCCGGCCCGGACGCGGTCGTAGGCCCGCCGGCCGCCGACCTTGATGGCCGAGACGCTGCTGGGCACCTGCATGATCTCGCCGGTGAGCGCGGCCATCGCCGCGGTCAGCGCCTCGTCGGTGACCGCGGAGGCGTCGGCGCCGCCGGTGGGCTCCCCCTCTGCGTCGTCGGTGCTGGTGGCGACGCCCAGGCGGATGGTCGCGGTGTAGCTCTTGGTGGTCAGCGCCAGGTGGCCGAGCAGCTTCGTCGCCCGGCCGACCGCGACGACCAGCAGTCCGGTGGCCATCGGGTCCAGGGTGCCGGCGTGGCCGACGCGACGGGTGCGCAGGATGCCGCGGACGCGCCCGACGATGTCGTGCGAGGTCGGGCCGGACGGTTTGTCGACCAGCAGCACCCCCTCCGGTGCGGCGGGTGCGGTCATGGCTCCTCCTGATCGGTGGGGCGGGCTCCCGCACCGGCGCCGTCGGCCGGGGCTCCCGCACTCGTGCCCGCGGGGCGGGCTCCCCCGGCGGCGCCGTCGGCGGTCGCCCGCCCGTTCGACGTCCGCGCGCGCTCGGCCTCGCGGGCGAGCAGCACCGCGTCCACCAGCTCCCAGCGGTGCGCGCGGATCCGGACGGGCACGTCCTCCCCGCGCGCGGCGGCGAGCAGCACCATCGCGCGGGTGCGCAGCCACCAGGTCAGCACCCGGGTGAGCCCGAACGCGGTGAGCACGGCCACGGCAACGAACGCCCAGCGGAACGCGGTCAGCGAGTGCTGCGCCGCGTCGGCGTCCACCAGGTCGAGGATCTGGCCGACCAGGTACACGCCGATGACCGATCCGGTGAAGCCGCCGACGTTGACCATGCCGGTGGCGGTGGAGATCCGGTGCCGCGGGTTGTAGTCGCGGGCGAGCAGGAACGCCACCGAGCTCGCCGGTCCGCCGACCGACAGTGCCAGCACGACGACGACCACCACCGCGAACGGCGG
Organism: uncultured Actinomycetes bacterium; assembly: GCA_964539345.1. GTDB lineage: Bacteria > Actinomycetota > Actinomycetes > Mycobacteriales > Nakamurellaceae > Nakamurella. The sequence goes on from CAZIIX010000137.1 coordinate 4,843, forward strand.
CCGTCCGCCCGGCCAGGCGATGAGCGCCAGCCAGCCGAGCAGCCCGGCCGTCGCGACCAGCAGCGCCAGCGGGGTGCGCGACGCGGGCCTGCGGGTGACCAGCAGGCCGATGGCCAGGCTGCAGAAGCTGCCGGAGACGACGAACATCAGCAGCAGTGAGGATGCGGTCCGGTCGGCGAGCCCCAGACCCTCCGTCATATACGGGTATCCCCACAGCACGCTGAACACGACCGGACCGGCCATGGTGGTGAAGTGCACCCAGAATCCGAGCCGGCCCGCCGGGAGGCGCCACGCCTGCCGCACCTCGGTCCACACCCGGTGGCCGGCGACCGGGCCGGCCGCCGCCCGGGCCGCCGCGTGCCGGATCGGTGCGCGGGTCGCGGGGCGCAGCAGGAGCAGCCCGTAGCCCAGCGACAGCGAGCCGGCCACGGCGAACGTCGCCGTCCAGCCCATATGGTGCAGAAGTGCGGTCAGCGGGAGCGTGGCGATGAGATTGCCCAGGGAGCCGAGCAGCCCGGTGAACGCGGTCAGTACCGCATAGCGGCGGGCGGGGAACCAGCCGGCGGCCAGCCGCAGCACCGAGATGTACGTCATGGCGTCGCCGCAGCCGAGCATGCCGCGCGCCAACAACGCCAGCGGGTACGTGTCCACCAGGGCGAACGCCAGTTGCGCCAGCCCCATCGTGCTGGTGGCGGCCAGCAGCATCTTCCGCGGGCCGAAGCGGTCGACCAGGATCCCGGTGGGCACCTGCATCAGCGCATAGATGCCCAGCTGCAGCATGACGAACGTGCCGAGCTGTGCCGCGCTGAGCGAGAACCGTTGCACCGCCATGGGTCCGGCCACGCCCAGGGAGGTGCGGTGGAAGACGGCCAGCACGTAGACGCCGGCGCCGATCCCCCAGACGACCCAGCCGAGTCGGCGGCGGATGGAGGTGGTCAGCTGTTCGCGCCGGGAGGACGTCGGGTGCGGGCCAACCGGGCGAGAGGCGGAGTCAGCGGCAGTCACGGGCGGTCGGCAACATTTCTCAAGAGTCGGCGTCGGCTACAGGAAGGACGCGTGAGGTATGACGAGGGTTCCACCGTTCGCTGGCCACCGGAAGGCCCGTCCCCTCTCCACACCACCGCCGTACCACCGCCGCGATCCCGTTCGCCGCGCGGGGCCGGCGTGGCACCTCACTCGTCCTCGGGCGCCTTCTGCCGGTACGGGTCCGGGTCGCCGGCGAAGCTCGCCCGTGCGGCACGCTCGGCGACCGCGGCGTCCGCGGCGCGCGCCTGCAGCAGCAGCTCCTCGATGTGCCGCGAATGCTCGGGCACCACGTCGGGCTCGAACGCCAGCGTGGGGGTGAATTTGATGCCGGTCTGCCGCCCGACGGCGCTGCGCAGCACGCCGGTCGCGCTGGCCAGGGCGGCCGCCGTCTCGGTGGCGCTGGTCTCGTCGCCGTAGACGGTGTAGTAGACCGTGGCGGCCCGCAGGTCGGGGGTGACGGTGGCCGCCGTGATGGTCACCATCGCCAGCCGCGGATCCTTCACCTGATGTTCGATCTCGGTCGCGACGATGGCCATGATGCGTTTGGCCAGCCGTCGCGCGCGCGCCGGATCAGCCATGCCGGTTCACTCTCCCCTCCCGCGGCCCGCACCGCACACCCGGTCCGGGGCCGGGCACCGCTCGCGCGGTGTCCGGCCCCGGCCGATCGGTGTCAGTCGCGCGGCTTCTCGCGGATCTCGTAGGTCTCGATCGTGTCCTCGACCTCGATGTTGTTCCACGATCCGAGCCCGATGCCGCACTCGTAGCCGTCCCGCACCTCGGTGACGTCATCCTTGAACCGACGCAGCGAGTCGATCGCCAGGTTGTCGTTGATGACGACGCCGTTGCGCAGCAGCCGCGCCTTGGAGTTGCGGCGGATGACGCCCGAGCGCACGAGGCAGCCGGCGATGTTGCCGAACTTCGAGGATCGGAACACCTCGCGCACCTCGGCGGTGCCGAGTTCGACCTCTTCGTACTCCGGCTTGAGCATGCCCTTCAGCGCGGCCTCGATG
>CAZIIX010000138.1:0-6873 GCA_964539345.1 uncultured Actinomycetes bacterium
CGTACGGGCCGGGCCACATGTCGTAGCCCGCCTTGGTGGAGATGACCAGCTCGTCCCGGTACGGGCGGAAGTCGTCGCGCAGGTGCCGACCGAAGTTCGTCTCCGCGCTGCCGTACGGCGGGCCGTAGTTGTTCGCCAGGTCGAAGTGCGTCACACCCCGGTCGAACGCGCGCCGGAGGATCTGCCGCTGCCGATCGAACGGCACATCGTCACCGAAGTTGTGCCACAACCCCAGACTGACGGCCGGCAACTGCAGACCGCTGACCCCGGTGCGGCGGTAGGGGTGCTGTTCGTAGCGCGATTCGCCCGGTGCGTAAACCATGCCGTCAGTCTCTCACGGCGGTCCGACGACCCGCCGACGGTGATCGGGTAGCGATGCGGCGGCGGAACGGGGCGGGGCACCGGCTCCGACACACCGCGGGCCGTGCCATGGTGGCCGAAGCGGCGGAACGGTTACCATTCGACACGCGGCAGTCCCCCGTGGCGCGAGTCATGCGGCTCGGGCGCTGTGGCGAGTACGGTTATTTCCGACCCGGGCCACCGGTCCGGCCAGCTATCGGCCCTCCAGCACCTGGCGGGCTCGTCAGGAAGGAGTACCCATGGCGGAGACGTACAACGGTTACTGCGTCAAGTGCAAGGAAAAGCGGGACTTCGAGGGCGAGGTTCACGAGACCAACGGACGGCGCATGGCCAAGGGCACATGCCCGGTGTGCGGCACGAAGATGAACCGCATCCTCGGCAAGGCCTGATCCCAGGCTTCGCTTCAACGGCGGCCGACTGATCCCCGACGGGATCCGTCGGCCGCTTTTGTCGTCCGCGGGCCTGCACCCATGCCCACGAAGCGCCCACGACCTGCGGTTTGTGGATGACGACGCCGGTGCGGTGCGACCCGGCCCGCAGCTGTGGACAACCACGGCGGGCCGGAGCCGGTTCCTGCCACCCTGGGACGGCACAGACCGCGTCCAGGATCGTGAAGGAGTGGCACCATGACGGCAACGGTGGACTTCGACGCCCCGTACGTGCTCCCGCCCGACCTGACGATCGTGCAGCGCGACAGCAGCACCATCCAGATCGGCACCGAGCAGCCCCGCACCGTGCTGCTGGTCAACGCGCCGGCCCGGGCCGGCGCCGTCTTCGCCAGCCTGAGCGGGTCGACGAGCATCGGCGAGGTGCTGCGCCGGTGGGAGTCCGATCGGCGCGAGTGGTCACCGGTGCTCAGCGAACTGCTCGCGCGCGACATGCTCGTCTCGGCCACCTCCGCCTCGCCCGGCCCACCGGACGTGGCGGGCGAACGGCTGTCGCTGATCCACCGGTACGGGGCGCGGACGGCCGACCGGCTACTGGCAGCACGCGCGGACGCGCTGGTCGTCATCGACAGCCACGGCCCGATCGCGGACACCATCGCCGAGCTGCTGGCCGCCTCCGGTATCGGGCATATCCACCAGCGCGGCAACGGATCGGCCGGTCAGCGGGCGGCCTGGCAGGCCTCCCACCGGGTCCGGGTGCACCGCCCCGCCCCCCAGATGCCGCCGTCCCTGGTGGTGCTCGCCGGATCGGAGCCGCCGCCGCTCGCGCGCGCCGCGGAGCTGGTGACGGGGCTGATCCCGCACCTCGCCGTGCGGGCCAACCAGGCCCGGGTTCGGGTGGGGCCGCTGGTCCTCCCGGGCCGCTCGGCCTGCCTGAACTGTCTGGACCGGCATCGCCGCGATGCGGACCCGGCCTGGCCGGAAGTGGTGCGGGCGATCCGCGGCCGAACCGTGCAACCCTCCCCCGCGGCCGCCCACCTCGCCGCGTCGGTGGCGGCCGGGCAGGTGCTGGGCTTCCTGGACGGGTTGCGCCGACCGGACACGGTCGGCGCGGTGCTGGAACAGCCCGCCGCCGCGCTGCGCATCACCCGGCGCGGATGGTCGACGCATCCGGAATGTGGCTGCTCGCTGCTCAGCGGCCGGTGGTAGGCGCGCGGCGCGCGGTTCGCCGGAGCCACCCGCGGTTCGCCGTGGCGGCGCGGTGATAGCGGCGCCCGGGCCTGTTTGCCACACTGAACACATGGCCGATATTCCCGAGGGCGCCCTGGCGCGCACCGCCCGACTGGCGAGCCTGCCGCTGTCCGCGGCCGGACGCTTCACCCTGGGGTGGGGCCAGCGCATGGTCGGCCGCGACCGCAGCACCGTGTCGGCGGAGATGCAGCGGCGCACGGCCGAGCAGCTGTTCGAGGTGCTCGGCACGCTCAAGGGCGGCGCGATGAAGTTCGGCCAGGCACTGAGCGTCTACGAGGCGGCCATCCCGGAGGAGTACGCAGCGCCGTACCGGGAGGCGCTGACGAAGCTGCAGAACGCCGCGCCGCCGATGCCGACCAAGACGGTCCACCGGGTCATGGCCGAGCAGCTCGGTTCCGGCTGGCGCGAACGATTCGACTCGTTCGACGACGACTCCGCGGCCGCGGCGAGCATCGGGCAGGTGCACCGGGCCGTCTGGCACGACGGGCGCCCGGTGGCGGTGAAGATCCAGTACCCGGCGGCCGCGTCGGCGCTGCAGGCGGATCTGCAGCAGCTCGCGCGCATCGCCCCGCTGGTGGGCGTGCTCGTTCCCGGCGTGGAGGTCCGCCCGCTCATCGCCGAGCTCCAGGAGCGGGTGATGGAAGAGGTCGACTACGCAATGGAGGCGGACCACCAGCGCACCTTCGCCCGGGCCTACGCAGACGATCCGCACTTCGCAATTCCTCGCGTGGTGGCAAGCGCACCGAAAGTCATTGTGTCCGAATGGATCAGCGGCGTCGGACTGGCCACGATCATCGACAGCGGCACCCAGGGGCAGCGGGACAACGCCGGGGCGCTGCTGACCGAGCTGCACTTCTCCGCACCGGAGCGCGCGGGTCTGTTGCACGCCGACCCGCACCCGGGCAACTTCCAGCTGCTCGACGACGGGCGGCTGGGTGTGATCGATTTCGGCTCCGTCGCGCGGCTACCGCACGGGTCGCCGCCGATCATCGGTCGCGTGTCGCGGCTGGCGCTGGCCGGCGACGCCGACGCGGTGCTGCAGAACCTGCGCCGCGAGGGATTCATCACCGAGCGCTTCGAGCCCGACCCGACGGAACTACTGCACTACGTCGCCCCGTTCATCGAACCGTTGCGGCACCCGACGTTCCACTTCACCCGCGCCTGGATGCAGGAGCAGGCGGGCCGGATGGCGGACCTGTCGAACTCGGAATCGCGGCTGGCGCGCAACCTGAACCTGCCGCCGTCCTACCTGCTGATCCATCGCGTGACGTTCGGGTCGCTCGGTGTGCTGTGCCAGTTGGACGCGACGGCGCCGTTCCGCGCGATCGTGGAGCGCTGGCAGCCCGGTTTCGCCGACCCGGACGCGACCGGCGCCGCTACCACCACCGCTGATTGAGCCGCGCCTCGATCGACCGCACGTTCGCGCGCACGCAGTCCGGGCAGACCCACACCGTGCCGCGATCCGGGTCGGTATCGCGCATCCAGTCCACCGGCGGTGGGCCGGGCGAGGGTGCGGCAGCCCCGCACGTGGAGCAGTGGTCGGGCTGCGGCGGGGTCGTCATGGTTCCACTATGCAACGATCCCGCACCCCTCGTGGGGCGCGGGATCGCGTGCCGGCCGGCGTGCTCACCGGGTCCGGCGGGCCTGGAGACGCTGCTTGCGGATGAACGCGGTGCGTCGCACCCGCTCGGCGTCCCGATGTATCTCACGCATTCGGTCCCGGGCCAGGGCCTCGGTCATCAATGACATGGTTCGTCCTTCGGTACTGGTCGTGGTGTGGCTGGTCGTGGTGTGGCTGGTCGCGGTGTGCCCGGTCGCGGCGTGGCGGATCATGCCGCCACCTTGCGCGGACGTCCGCGCGGTCGTTTGCGAGCGACGACCGCTCCGGCGTCGAAGATCTCGCCGCCCCAGACGCCCCACGGCTCCTGGCGCTCGAGTGCCATGGCCAGGCATGCGGCGCGGACGGGGCACGTGGCGCACAGTTCCTTGGCCCGCTCGAGATCCTCGGGTCGTTCCGCGAAGAACAGATCCGGGTCGGCCGAGCGGCACGGCAGCGGCTGGCGCTCCATCGGAGCGTCCGCGAGCGGTAGTGCTACCTGCGTCATCGACGCTCACCTCCTGATGGTCGATATCTGAATCGGAACCACTGATGTTCCGAACGGGGAATCGGACAGTGGCCGGGTCGAGAAAGACCAAGGCCGCGGTCTGATGATCAGATCCGCGGCCGGGAGGGGCGTTGCTCAGACGATTCTTACGTCTGGGGCTGCCATCTCACCCGGCATGACGGACGGCCGTCGCGCAGGCGCACGGGTGCGCCGACGCCGACTGAACCGCCGTTGATGATCAGCAACATCGACACCTCCCCAGGCTGCTCGGGCCCTCCACCGCGGGTGGATGACGCACGTGTCGGAGCCGCGCTGACGCGTCCGCTCCGGTGAACGTGATCTAGCCTAGAGGGTGCCGCGATCCGGCCGCAACCCATTTTTGACCTGCGATGACGCAGTTCTTGGGTCAGCGGGTCGCGGTGACGATCTCGATCACGTCCCGGCCGAAGCGTTCGAGCTTGGTGCGGCCGATCCCGGGGATGGCCAGCAGCGCCCGGTCGTGTGTGGGGCGTCGCTCGGCGATGGCCAGCAGGGTGGCGTCGGAGAAGACGACGAATGCGGGGACCCCGGCGTCGGACGCGCACTGCTTGCGCCACTTCTTCAGTGCCGCCACCAGTTCCGGGTCGGCGGTGGACGGGCACCGGGAGCAGCGTGCCGCCTTCGCCTCGGCCGGGGTGCGCAGCCGGCCGCCGCAGATCCGGCAGCGGCCGGAGTAGCGTCCGGCGCGGTCGGTGTCCGGCGCGATGCCGGTGAGGAACCGGCTGCGCTTGCGGTGCGCCTTGCCGCCCTCGTGTCGTGACCGGGCCCAGGACAGCGTGAGCCGGGTGCGCGCCCGGGTGACGCCGACGTAGAGCAGGCGGCGTTCCTCCTCGATCTCGTCGGCCGTGTCGGCGTGCTGGATGGGCAGCGTCCCGTCGGTCAGCCCGGCGAGGAAGACCACATCCCACTCCAGACCCTTGGCGGCGTGCAGGGAGGCCAGCGTCACACCGTTGATGTCCGGCGCGTTCTGCGTCTCGGCGCGCAGTTCGAGCTCGCGGACGAACCCGCGCAGCGTCGCCGCCGCGTCGGCAGAAGCCAATTCCTCGGCGACCGAGACCACCGCGGCGAGCCCGTCCCACCGGTCGCGGGTCGCCCCGGCCGGTGGCGGCGTGGCCGTCAGCCCGAGCGGTTCGAGCAGGGACCGGACGGCGGGCACCAGCGCCTCGCCCGCGATCGCGTCGGCGTCGTCCTGGTCCACGGAGCGCAGCGTCCGCATGGCGGCGCGCACCTCGGCGCGGGTGAAGAACCGTTCGCCGCCGCGCACCACGTACGGCACGGCGGCGGCGGCCAGCGCCCGCTCGTAGACCTCGGACTGTGCGTTGATGCGGTAGAGCACCGCGATGGACGACGCCGGCGTGCCGCCCTTGATCAGCTCGGCGGCCCGTGCGGCGATCCCGGCGGCCTCGGCCGGTTCGTCGGAGAAGTCGCGGAACGCGACGGCCGGCCCGTCCGGCAGCACCGCGGTCAGCGTCAGCCGCAGCCGCGCGGCCGTCCCGGTGGCGCCGGCGATGACCTGGTTGGCCAGCGAGACCACCTGCGGGGTGGAGCGGTAGTCGCGCTGCAGGCGGTGCACCGACGCCCCCGGGTGGCGGCGTTCGAACTCGAGCAGGTAGCGCGGGGAGGCGCCGGCGAACGAGTAGATCGTCTGGTTGGCGTCGCCGACGACCGTGACGTTGTCCCGCCCGCCCAGCCAGGCGTCGAGGGTGCGCTGTTGCAGCGGCGTGACGTCCTGGTACTCGTCGACGACGAAGCAGCGGTAGCGGGCCCGGAACGTGCGGGCAGCGTCCTCGTCGTTCTCCAGGATCCCGCACATGTGCAGCAGCAGGTCGTCGAAGTCCAGTTGCTGGGCGGTCCGTTTGGCCGTTTCGTAGCCGTCGTAGACGCGCGCGACGATCTCCGCCGCCAGCGGCGTGTCCCGCCGGGCCTGCTGCACCCGGCCGACGTAGTCCTCCGGCGCGATCAGGCTCGATTTCGCCCACTCGATCTCGCTGGCCAGGTCGCGCAGCACCGGGGTGTCGGTGCCCGCTCCGGCGCGCCGGGCGGCGCCGCCGACCAGCCGCAGCTTGTGCTCGAGCACCGGCCAGAGGTCCCCGCCGACGGACTGCGGCCAGAAGAAGCGCAGCTGCTTGAGCGCCGCGGAGTGGAACGTGCGCGCCTGGACCCCCGGCACGCCCAGCGAACGCAGCCGCACTCGCATCTCCCCCGCCGCGCGGGTGGTGAACGTGACGGCGAGGATCTCGCTCGCCGGATGGTGGCCGGATGCGACGAGGTGGGCGATGCGGTGCGTGATGGTGCGCGTCTTGCCGGTGCCGGCGCCGGCGAGCACGCAGACCGGGCCCGGTGGCGCGGTCACCGCGGCGCGCTGGCCGTCGTCGAGTCCGGAGAGCAGATCGTGTGCCATCGTCGTCATGGAATCATGCGGTGCCGACAGCGGCGCGGAGCCGGCCGGCGCGGCAGCGGGCCGGTCGTCATTGGGCGCGCACGAACCCTTCGACCATGCGCCGCGCGATGGATACGGAGCCGGGAAGCGTCACGGCGGCACGCGGGCCGGAGGTATGACGAGGCCCGCTCCGGCCCTCCTCGTCGGCGAGCAGCGCGCGCAGTTCGGCGACGGAGAACCAGTGCGCGGTCTCGATCTCCCCGTCGCGCGGGCGGAGTTCCGCGCCGTGCGGGGCGCGGGCGGCGAACGCGATCATCAGCGACCGCGGGAACGGCCAGGGCTGGCTGCCCAG